>NZ_JAKJSQ010000140.1:0-2383 GCF_050337105.1 Aliivibrio kagoshimensis | reverse complement strand
ATCAAACATATATCACTAAGAACTAGGGAGCCATGGAGAGACTTTATCTGGTTGCGTAGGTAGAATCAATGTGTCCGTTACGTTGTAGCTTTCAAATTTAATAAACGCTTTATGATCAATGATATCGACGAACTTCCCATTCGAAACCTTCACCTGACCTTGCTCAATAGTATTGAAGGTCATAATCACGCCTTGAACTTCTGGCATAAACCAACTGGAGAACATTCCCCCGATTTCTGACAACATAGTTTGCATTTGAGGTTTTAATTCGATCAGTGATGAAAGCGCAACTGGGCTTTCAATGGGGTTACTGGCTAAAACTTCTAACGAGATGTTGCACTGTTTATTGTCTTCCACTTGGATATAAACCAGCGGGTTAGCAGACTTTAAATTGTTATCGAGAGGTAGCGGTAGTTCCTGAGAGCCTGGAATAACAAACTCTTCATAATGCTCCTCTTTCTCCATCCACGCTTTGGTGATGGTGCAGGCCTTTCCTGTTTTTGCATCATTAAAAAAGAGGGCCAAGCGGACATCGTCATGCCCTTCTGACGTATTGCTTTTCAGTTGATAGAACAGTTTGCTATAGGTAAACATGAACTCTTGAGCTGCGATAGCTGGACTGAAGCTTAATGCCGTTAACAGTGCTGCGGTGGTGATCGTTTTATGCATGGTATTCCAACTACGTTTATTGTGACGGTTAAGCATTATTGCTCCAGAATTTCTTATTGTGTCGTATCATGGCTTGTATTTCAGAAACATACTCATGGCCGCGCTCTGAATATCGCATTAAGCCATTTGCTAACTGGTTAGCTCGTTCTATTTCGCTAGCATCAGGGTCATTAACTCTTAATTGACGACGAATTTCGCGTAACTCTGTGTAGGCTCTATTGCGATTAACATTCATAAAATAAGCATGTACAGATTGTTGAGCATTAGCAAAGCTGGCGACTTCATGTGTTGAGCCTTCATTACGAGCAGACGGAACAATGCCACACCCTTTGCTATAACACCATTGACCAAAAAAGTTGTTGCCCTCTTTGGCAAATCGTGAGGTTCCCCATGCTGATTCATTGGCACCTTGGCTAAGGATCAATGGAGCTGGAATGACATCTACGCGGGTTAGCATCGTGTCAATCCATTTAAGATCTACGCCAGAGTCGTTTATGTCCAATTTATAACTGTTTGCTAACTCTTGGGCGGCAGTGTTTTGTTGCCCGGTAAGGCTTTTGTTGGCATCAAGCCGCGCTTTCATCGAAAACAGCTGGCTTCGTTCGTTTTCTACACGTTGATTCTCTTTATCAATAGCGGGTAGTAGTGAGTTGAAAAAAGATCGCTTTTTACTGTCGACATCAGAGATAACGGTCACATCCGGAACAGGCTCTTTTTCGATTGGCGGCTGTTCAGCAACGTCACAAGCGGATAAACCGGCGATCAGTACGATAGCCGCAGTAGTTCTTTTGATAGTCATGCGTTAAATACTCGATTGTTTTGATCATCTTTGCTGCTGATTTGAAGTTTGATGCCAAACATATTGCGATAAATAATCCCTTTAACATTAAAAAAGAGGGGCATTACGATGATCAGTCCAAGGCCAAAGAACATGAAAGAGATAACAAACAAAATAAACAGTGTTAGGTAGATTCCAGCCAGTGGGACCAGTTTTTTATTGGTCGCTTTGAATGAAAGAAACAGAGCTTGAAATGGGGTTAACTTCTTCTCACACACTAAAAGAATCGCCATTGCAAACGCCATCGTCAAATAGAGAGAGATTAACGGGACAATCAAATTCATACCACTCTGTATTGAGGAGGTTAGCATGATAGTTATAGAAGCAACGGCAGCAAACTGGAAGCCCTTCCATATTTGGGTTGGCCGGCAGCTTAAACCTGCAGCATGACTCATTGCCATTAAACTGACTCCTGCATATAAAGGTGCACTCAATACATCGGCACTGAAATTGGCGATCCAAATTGAGTTGGTGATCGTACTGGTGATCTCACCTTTTCCCTGAAGCGCATCAATAATGATAGTAAGGTCATCAAGTTGCAGTTGAAGCGCAACAAAGAAGATAGCCAACTGAGAAAGCAGCAAGATAATCACAGCAGGTAGAAAGCGGAAAAAATTCTGAAGAGTAATTTTCCACGCTTCTTGCAAAATGGCGACTGGGCTCAATTCGTAGTTGCCACTTAATGCGGTCTCTATGGTGCCACCTAAATTGAATTCATTGGTTGATTTATCGTCGGACATACTGACTTCTTGTATGGTAAATTTGGTCATATTATACGGAAATGTGACTCAGACTGGAAACGAACTGTGTAACTTTTATAACAGAGTGCAGATTCACTAAGGTACGTTGATTATATACTGCTATATTTTATAGTTA
>NZ_JAKJSQ010000139.1:0-2435 GCF_050337105.1 Aliivibrio kagoshimensis | reverse complement strand
GATATAAGTATAGGTAAGCAATATTGAAAGCCAAATAATTGACCCAAATAATCACAAAATCTTGTAATGTTATTACTTTAATCATTGTTACTTTCTTGACGTAAATTCTTCTGGTACGACTCTACCCATCGCGCCAATTCACGGGATTCACGAATCAGTTTATGCTGATCGTCACAGCCACGAAATCGTAACTCCATCGCCATTTTTTCAAGTAGGGTTGAGATCTGTTGCAGCTGAATATCATCGCTCATATGTTGGTTACTCTTTACTGAGTTTAGTGACAGTCAATCGATACTCACCATAACTCATAGCCGAATAACTGATGGAGAAAAACAGAGCATCTTGTTCAACGAGAACTGTCGCTGAGTAGGGGGCGGTGTCGCTAATTGATTCTACTTTGACGCCATCAAATTCAAAACTGGGTGAAGCATCTCCTTCGATGGAATCAAACTGCAGCTGATAACGTTCTCCAGCAAAACCTAAAACGTGGTAGTGGGAGATATGCTCACCGCCAACAATGCTGGTGATCTGAAAAGGGGTGTTATCAACTTTGATCCATTGATTATCACGGCTGACCCCTTCTGTACTGTGGAGGGTTTGTGCGGCAGAAATTGGGAGGCTTAATATGATTAAAATCAAAAGAGCGCGAAACATATGAATCTCTATATGGCGAAGTCTATTCGATACGTTATCATCAAGGGTAATGCGTTGGCAATTTGGAATTGATAGAGTGAATCATCAACAGATCCTAGAACAGATTTTTTCGATTAGCGCCTCTATGCTTGGAAGCTATGTTAAGTATGCGATATCAAGAACCAGTTACGTGGGTAATGATGGGTATTATGGGGCGTTGTATCCGGAGCATCTTGATGCTGAAGATATCGAAGATGGCGTGGTTATCCCAGAAGGTCAAATGTTGATCACGTACTGGGACAATGATATATGCACGGTGCTAATGAATGAGGTTGACTATCTCGCTGGATTTAAAGCGTACTTAGTCTCTAAGCAGCGAGATGATTTGATTGAATGTTTAATGGAGGCCTACCCCTGTTTATAGTTGGGAGGCCAGCATTTTTGCAGTACGGGTAGCACGCGCGCCGGTCGCATTGGTTAGTACCACCACTACCATCTCTTTAGATGGCACCACATAATACTGCATTTTGTAACCTGGTCCGCTGCCTCCATGACCGATCAACTCAATGCCATTGTGGAACCAGGTTTTTGTGCCATTACCGATGGCAAACTCTTCGCGCTTATTTTTTACTTTTTCGATAATTTCAACATAACGACCTTGGTAGAGGATACTATTAACACTGGTTTTCGACAGTATTCGAACGCCATCTAGCTCACCACCATTAAGCAGCATCTGTCCAAAACGTGCCAGGTCACTACCTGTTCCCATTAGCGAAGTAGAGGCGCTGAAATCGGTGTAAATGGTTTTTAGCCAGTACATGTCATCGATACGGGTTTCTGCCAACGCGTCCATTCCGCCTTCCATACCGTTGTAGTTGATCAGAGGGGTAATGAAGTTGTAGTGTGGGTGGGCACCAATGGCCGCTCTCTCTAACATGTCATCACGGTAGATAAAATCGGAGCTGTACATCTTTAAGGGGGTAAGAATATTCTGACGAACGTAGTCTTCATAGCTACCTTCTGTGACAGCATCAATAATCGCGCCTAACAAGATGTAGTTAATGTTGCGGTATTCACTGTCACTGCCAGGTGCCCAATCAACGGTGCGGTAGTCTTGTAGGTAGCGTTTTACTACATTGAGATCACCGACATAGGCTTGGTCACTAAAATGGAGCCACTTGAACATATCCAGTTGAATTCCCGGCAGTCCCGAACGGTGGCTAAGTAAGTTCTTAACGCTCACCTTGATGGGATCTCCTGAGCTGTCAACTGGCTCAAATTCAGGTAAGTACTCTGTGATAGAGCGATTAAGATCCAGTTTTCCCTTCTCGACGAGCTGCATGATGGCCACTGCGGTTACCGATTTAGTGGCTGAGTAGAAATGGTAGACGTTATCTAAGCTCGCTTTTTTTCCTGTAATGCCATTGCTCACTCCGTATGCGCGAGAGAAGATAGGCTCGCCTCTTTTCAGCACAGTGACGTTCATGGCTGACGGTAGTTCGATATCAATTTGAGCTTCAATGTACTCTTCTACATCCTCAATGGATGTAATCGCTGGTGGCGGAATGTTCTCTGGAGCAAAAAGAAAATAGGGGGAGACGTAAGCGACCACAATCAGAGTGATGACCGACAGAATTGAGATAATGATTTTGAATAGTTGTTTGAAACCCATAGTGCAGATAACTCTTACATTGAAACATATTGATCACAGTATGGTGAATTTATAGAGAAAGAGAAGTAATGAGTGAGTTTTTAAACAACTTAAAGTGTAAAGCTTGATATGGGGTGGAACAGAGGAAAAA
>NZ_JAKJSQ010000138.1:0-2546 GCF_050337105.1 Aliivibrio kagoshimensis | reverse complement strand
AAACTGGCCCGAATTATCTGGGCGGTACTCTCGAAACAAACACCTTATGATGGCAAATTAGCTTGCGCTAATTAGCGCAATACTCAACACTTTTTTTAACGGTATAACAGTGATGAATTAAACGGTTTGTCTTATTCAAAACCTGGTCGGGACAGCGGTTATCGAAACCATGTGTGTGTTGAGGGGGATAAGACGTCAATTTGTATCTCATTAGGGCGCGGTAAAATGAATGCCATAAAGACGCCGGATATATGTCGCAAGACCGTGAACCACTGCTGTTTACCCACAACAATGGCCGACAATATGTAGACATCAACAGTTATTAAGAAAAAGAACATTGCCTTGCATTTAGCGAGGTGACCATATATGTCCCGCTAGTTTATTCTCGTTTATTATATGCGTATATTCTCGGTTTTTCTAAGAATTTCAGAAACATGCTTTGAATAAGACCCTGTAAAATACTCAGTTATTAATGGGTCCTTGGTACAAAACAAGCCTACAAATTCAACCCAATCATCGATAGATAAACTGTCATTAATTTTAAATAACTTTAAATACTGAGCCTTAACTTGACTCGTAGAGTTCTTGCCATACCCGAAAAACTGATCACGAACCTTGTAGTAATCTGATTCTTCGAACAATTGGATCGCACCATCAAAATGAGTAAACTCATTTTTGTTCACATCAAATTCTGCGTGCAGATACCTTGCAGGGTGGAGTTTACTAATACCGGTATCTAGAGTAATAGTCTCATCTCGAAACTCTATTAATTGAAAAGACCTTTTATTGCCTTCCGTATCCCATTTCACTTCAATAGAATATGCATTATTAAATACGAACGATTTCTGCAAATCACTGGTTTCTAGCGGAGTAACATGACGAGTTACACCATCTTTAATAGAGCTGATATCACCATCGAAATAAGGACCATACCAATAGTCTTTTTCACCATAAACTGAAGTATCGTTAGGTAATCTAACTCGATCTAAATCCAAAGCTAAGTAACAGCTAGCTTCACTGTTTTCATAACGCCACAGCGCACTTAAAAACGATGGTTCCCAATTAGCAGTGTCATTGTAACTTCGCCTAAAATAAGGAGATGCTAGTAACCCAAATTCGGGACCGAATACATAACCAAACTCTTCTACGTCATATTGCCCTCCATTTTTCAATGCATAGAAATCAATCAGCTTATCTTTATCAAGTCCTAAGTCTGGAAATAGACTCTGAACAAGACCATTAGACTTTGCAACAAGCCCTGTCTGGTAAGAAAAATTAAAATCGCCCTTTGTCAGCTTAATGCCCTTGCTCTCGCAATATGCGATGAATTTATGGACCTCATCCATTTGGGATTCCAGCTCCCTCAAGCGATCATGCTCCTGTTCAAGCTTCAATTCTTCGATATTCATTGATTATTCCAAATATGTGAAAGCATATAGACATAATGACCCCCACGAGGTGCTAGCCTCCAATTTCGTGGGTTAGCTTAAAGCCAGTGCCATAATTAGTGTGTAAACAACTAAATTTGGAGGATAGCATGAATAACGATAGCATAATTTTCATTGGCTTAGATACGCATAAGTCCTTTCTCCAAGTCACAATTCTACAAGGTCATCGCGGGGCTGTTCAGCAGTAGCAGCGTGACCTTTCGTTATAAAGAAGGCCAAACTCAAGCCACTAAAACACGCACTCTGCCTACCCTGAAGTTTTTGTGGCTCATCTTGCAGCATGTTTTGCCCAAAGGGTTACAACGGGTTCGGGATTATGGTTTTCTACGCGGAGAGCATTATCAGATGTCTGTCCCACTAGTTTGTCCACTAGTTTGCTTAACAGCAAAATAGATGAGAGGGAGATAGAGAGGGCAGCATTATCAGGTGTCTGTCCCGCTAGTTTTTACGATCTAACTGAAACTATGACACCATCCTGCTAGTGTTGCTACACCCCAGACACCCATCACATGCAAACGTCGTCTATACAGGCTCGTTCCTAGTAGAATCAATGGCATGAACATAACAGACAACAGAGCAAGAGGTGGAATCACTCTCCCAACATGTAGTCCAAAGTTAAAGACCATAATGGTACTAGCGATGAAGGAAAGCAGTATAAATAGCAGTAACTCCCATCGCTCACCTGCCTGCTTAAAAGCAAAATAGATGAGAGGGAGATAGAGGGGGATAGCATTATCAGGTGTCTGTCCCGCTAGTTTGCCGCTAGTTTAGTTCAATTTACTATATAGAGAGGGGCTTCGGGCTTGTTCAACACCTGAATAAGGTGTCGGCTACGCGACACCTATTCTTGTTTATTATGTTTATTTTTCACTCAATTTCCGAACTAAGACCGTTGAAATTTACGCTATAAATCAATGAAGTAGAAACATGGTTCATCGTCGTCAAATTCTGGCTCATCACCATCTGCGGCTTCAATAGCCAAATCATAGAAAAAAGACTGATTTTCATCGAAATTTTCTTCAGCATTTGCACGTGAATCATAGCTATTAAAGTGATTATTGATATCATTAACTGATACTGAAAATACACATCTAATAC
>NZ_JAKJSQ010000137.1:0-2758 GCF_050337105.1 Aliivibrio kagoshimensis | reverse complement strand
CTTCTTGGGGGTGGGCAACGTGGCGTGACAGGTGGGAGGGTTTTGATTTAACTACTGACTATTTATTTCTTATCGCAACCAAAGGTGATAAAAATAGTTACAACTTTGGCAGTTCATTTGATTTTTCTAATATGCTTGAATTGGAGTGCTCAGGTAAAATTAATTCTTGGGCTATTCGCTGGTACTCATTTGTCTATGAGTGCAAAGGCTTAACGCTTTATCCACCGAAAAGCTTGGTTGTTAATGATGGTTTTAACGATAGCGGAACTCATTCGTCTTATACTGCAAGTGAGTTGTTTTCATCTTCAAGTTCAGGGCCAGCAAGCAATATAAATTATCCAGATGTGGTAGAACTGTCTGAGAATAAAGTTCGGACATTGCAAAAACACTTTAAAAAACGTTTAAAAATGAAGCTTCTCGGCTATATTAAATATATTCTTAAGAGGGTATTTTATGTTAATTAAGTTTAAGAATGTAGTTAAGAAATTAGCGAGAAATCGCTTTGGTTTGCTCTTGGTACGTGGTTATTATTCTGTGATCGGATTTTTTGGATATTTTTATAGATATAAATTTTTTTTCAAATGCACGATATCCAAAACAGTTCGTGTTATTGGTTGGAGAGCGATTGAAATAGGTCATAATGTGGTTATTTGCAACCGAACTTGGTTGAACGTTAATCACTCCCTTAAACATGGTGTTAAGGCTATAACGATAGGAGACAACTCTTTTATCGGTGAAAATAATTTTCTAACCGTAGGTATGAAAATTAATATTGGAGCATATTCATTGACAGCATCAAATTGCTCATTTATTGGAGCGTCGCATAATATTGATTCTGTTTTCAAGCCGTATATTAAGACGGGAGTTGATAGTCAGAATGTAATAGACATAGGAGTTAATTGCTTTTTTGGCTATGACTCTTCAGTTATTGGTAATGTTTGCATTGGGCATGGATCAATTATCGGAGCTAAGTCAGTTGTTTTGCATGATGTTCCTCCATTCTCAATTGTTGTTGGCAATCCCGCTAAAGTAATTAAAAGATTTGATTTTCTCTCTCAAAAATGGACAGAAGAGGATATAGATACATCCTTAATTCCGGCTCAAGATAAATATTTAGAGTTAATCAAAGCCAATAACGAATTGATTCTAATGCCTTATGTTCTGGCGGCAAAAAAATTCAGCAGTATTATATAATAATTAAAAGGTTCTATTTTGAATGAAGTTATCGTAACTGGTTGTTTTGGTTTTATTGGGACAAACCTTGTGAGCAGACTTTCCCAAAAAGGCTGTGTTGTTTATGGTGTTGGTAACGGAGGAGGAAAAGAATTAAGTCGTAATTTTATAAATGGCAATGTTGATTTTAATAATCTGGATAAGCTTCTTGGTCTTTTGAAAGGTAAGCCAAAATCTATTTACCATCTTGCAGGGGGATCCTCAGTGGGCACTGCTGTAGATAATCCTTATGGAGATTTCTGTAAAGGTGTAGATACTGCTGCGTTGTTATTTGAATGGGTTCGTTTAAACTCACCAGAAACTAATGTGTACGTTGCATCGAGTGCTGCCGTATATGGGAGTCATTCTGGTGGGGAACTTACGGAAAAATCGCCTGTCAATCCCTATTCTAATTATGGTTATCATAAAGAGATGATTGAGCGTTTGGCCACCATGTACCGTTCAAATCATAACTTAAACATTACTGCCGTAAGAATTTTTTCAGTTTATGGAGACGGTTTGCAAAAGCAATTACTTTGGGATACCTGTAATAAACTCAGAAACATAGAACAATATGAAACTATTTCATGTTTTGGAACTGGCAATGAAGAACGGGATTGGATTCACATTAGCGATGTTTGTAACGGGCTTTATGTACTGGGTAGTTTAGGATGTAAAAGCCCCAGTGTTGTTAACATGGGCACAGGAAATAAGCATACTGTCGCCGAGTTGATTTCACTTTTGTGCAAGCATTGGTTTGATGATAAAATCAACATTGATGTTATATTTAATAATCAATCTCGTGCTGGAGACCCATTTTCTTTAGTTTCAGGTTGTAGAGTTAAAGATAAATTGTGCGGAAAATCTAAAGTTAGATTAGATGATGGTGTTGCTCAATATGTTAGTTGGTACAAGAAAACACATGGATAAGAAAAAAATAAAAATTGGTATTTTTTTGCCATCTTCGAAACTTTGGATGGGTGGTGCAAATTATTATCTTAGATTGATATCATTACTTTCTGAGCATTCAAGTGACATAGAAGTAATTGTATTTATGACTCGAGGAATTGATTATGATTTTTCGGAATTGCTTGTATCTATGGATAATGTTGAATTAGTTTTTCTTGAGTCGACTAAGCAGCCATTTATTAATCTACTATCTGCTATTTTTTTTGGTAAGGATAAGGCTGTTTCTTATTTGGCAGGCAAATACAGTGTTGATGTTTTTTATAGTAATGCTGCTTTTTTTGGGTGGAATTTTAAAACCCCTGTTTTATCATGGATTCCTGATCTTCAGCACTTATTCCTTCCAGAGTTGTTTTCATCGATAAAAAAACTAAAACGTAACATTGGTTTTTTAATGCAAGCAAAATTCTCATCTGGTATTATTTTTAGTAGCTATGATGCTAAGAATAGTTTTATTGAATCTTATCCTGTCTCAAATGATAAATTATTTGTTATTAGGTTTTCTGTAAAAGATATAGAAATATCTCGGCAAGAAGAAATAAAAGTTAAAAAAAAGTATCAACTATCAGAAGAGTATATA
>NZ_JAKJSQ010000136.1:0-2861 GCF_050337105.1 Aliivibrio kagoshimensis | reverse complement strand
AAATTAATATAAAGGATAGTAATACTTGTATAGTTCTATTATTCATACTGTGTAAATCTCTACTACTTAGAAAGCAATATTTGCATCAATGGACCAGATATCTTGGTCATAGCTATAGGTTGCTTTGGTGGAATCTTTCTCTTCTGTTTTCCAGCTTGCCGAAAGATCTATCCACTCTTTCATATCATACCCTAGAGTCGCACCGGTTTTGAGTGTGTCCTCACTTCTTGAATCGCCTGTATAGTCTTCATCAATTTTTTCTAGACTGAAGTTCGTGTAAATGAGAGGCATCCAGTAGTGCTTCCAACTTGCTTGGTAGTTTTTCTCATTAACGTAATCACCCGCTTGGTCAGGGTCTTTAGCTACTTGCGAGGTGGTAAAGATTACTGTTGAGTGTTCTGATGGTGTCCACTCTAAAGCAACTCTCCAACTGAACCCACCGAAGTCCTCTCTTCTAGAGTCTTTAAACTGCTTGTCTTGGTAACCCAGTTTAACCGAACCTTTTGTTTTTCCGGTGATATCCCACTGCGCACCTGCATAGAGGAAGTGTGTGTCACTGTCTTGCTCTATTGAGGTTTCAAATACGTAATCATAGCGGCGGTCAAGCTTTTCAACTTCAAAAATTAAATCACTGTTTGGAAAAACCTTGTAGAAGAAAATGAAGTCATATCGCATCTCATCAAAATCGTTAAATCGAGAACTTTGATAAGCATTGATACCCGTAATATTCCGATAGTTCTTATAGGTTCGATTACTGAATCCGAGAGAGGCTTCAATACGGCCTTTAGCATCTTCAGCCCCATATACATAGATAGTATTAATCTGGTGCGAGTCATAACGTAAAGGTTCACTAATGGCCTTTGAGTGTTCATCACCAGCCGCTAAGCCAATACCGCGATCTTCATGCAGGTAAAAATAAGAGTAATCAAATTGAAATGCGTGTCTTAAATTGAATCGCAGAAAGTTGTTACTGGCAAATTTATGATCGACATAGTTGTCATCTTTGCTGTCACTATACGATCCACTAGTCAGTGCGTATTTTAGCTCGTAGATATTTTCTCCGCGCTCAGCTTTGAGTGCTAAACCTGGAGTCACCTCTAAAAGTGGCGAGGAGATAGGTATTTCACCCTCAGAGACATGGGTGATGTTATCGTTATATTGGTACGAAGCTGCAAGAACAGGCTGTACCTCAATACCGGACTCAGTAATGTATGGTGTTGGTTCGACTGCCAGAGATTGCATTGAAATCATAGAGAGTGGAAGAGTAAGAAAGATTACTCGAGTCGTTTGTTTCATCCTTGGGGCCCTGTTTTAGTAAGCAGTTTTGCTTACGAATCCTTTGAAAATAGTTAAAAATACGATCTTAATGTCCATCCATAAAGACCAACTTTGAATATAAGCTAAATCAAACTCAACTCGTTTTTCCATCTTATCTAAAGTGTCGGTTTCTCCACGATAGCCGTTAATTTGAGCCCAGCCGGTTATTCCTGGTTTAACTTTATGGCGTAGCATATAGCGGTCAACGATTGAACGGTACTCTTCGTTATGTGCAACGGCATGAGGCCTTGGCCCCACAATGGACATCCTACCTTGTAATACATTAATAAATTGTGGCAACTCATCCAACGAAGTTCGACGGATGAAAGCACCAAATGTCGTGACTCGAGGATCATTCTGGGTTGCTTGTTTTACAACACTGCCATTATCCATTGAACGCATTGAGCGGAACTTCCAAACCTTAATTTTTCTTCCATCCAGTCCATAGCGATCCTGTTTAAATAGTATAGGGCCAGGAGAGGAGAGTTTTACTCCAACAGCTACGATGGCAAGTACAGGCAAAATAAAGGCGAGAATGAGGCTAGATAGAACGATGTCTTCTGCACGTTTTACCCAGGTAGTTAAGCCGTTAAATGGCGTATCATGAACACTCAATGTATGGATGTTGCCAACATGGTGCCATCTTGAATGCAATAGGTTATAGGTGAAGAAATCTGGGACTAAGTAGGTGTTGGCGGTGGTATTTGAAAACTGAGAGATGAACTTTGAGATGCGCTGGTTCGCGTGCATCGGCATGGCGATGTATACGTGCTCGACATCTCCACTTTTGGCGCGTTCTAATGCATCTTCAACACTGCCTAACAAAGGAGCGTTAACAGATTCCGGTAATCGGTCTGGTGTTCTTTCGTCATAAAACCCTATAAATTCAATGCCTAACCCTTTCTTCCTTTCGAGCTCTTTAGCTAGTGCAATTCCGTTATCGGTAACCCCTATAATGATCGCTTTTCGGGAGTTAAATCCTTTCTTTCGCAGTGCTTTTAATACTAATTTAAAGAGGTATCTCCACCCAATGAGTACGATTGGTGCGCTCACAAACCAACAACCCACAACCAGACGAGAGTATGCCTCACTGGTTTTGGTGAAGTAACCAACAGAAAGAATAATGACGGAGCTAAAAATCCAAGGAAGAAGAGTGGCATTGATGTGTTCTTTAAACGTATTGACACGCCAAGAGCGGTAAAGATTGGAGCTTTCAGCAGCAAGCATAAAACTCAAGACGGCAAGCGTACCGGCTAAAAAGTAGTCTTTAGTGAAAGTTTGTAAGATGAGGTAAGAGGAGATATAGAGGGAAATCGAGATAAAGAAGATGTCAGTGAGCCGATAGAGAAATGCAAACTCCATCTCGTGTGATTTTATCAATCCATTGTTTGGCATTACTTGTCCCTAAAACTCATTACAGCACGCTACCGCCAGTAGGTTAAGCTCCTACCGCGCTACGAATATAAATCAAAAAGCGTACTTATGATGAGAAACTCTACATCTTAAATATTGCAAATATAATTATTGAATGAGTAGTATATTTT
>NZ_JAKJSQ010000135.1:0-2919 GCF_050337105.1 Aliivibrio kagoshimensis | reverse complement strand
AATCAATACTAATGAGCTTATATTTCATAGTGGTCACCTCTGTTGTTGATTCTGTCGAACCTTAATCATGGCACATTGCGATGCCGAGACAGAGGTGACCATCTCATCAGACACCCGATAAAAAAGTAAAACTCACAGCGAAGCGCAAGCCCAACCGATAACGGTCTGTCCATTTCTATGTTATCGATGGGGGGTTGCTTCCTAAAAGCATCGAAATAGTGTGTATTTTGCGCGAAAATCATCTTTTCTTGGTTTTCAGGTGAGTTGAGCGTATTGCGAAGTGTCGTTATGCGGCAGAGGTAATTTTAAGCCCGGTGGTCCGTTTTCGTTGCAGCTTATGGATTGCGTGGGAGTACGATCTTACTTCCCCCACGATACTGGCTCGGTTTTGCTCAAGTGTCGTACAGAGTTTTAGCCACTCTTTTTGTTCAAGGTTTAATTGTTCTAAAACGGGTGGGGCAGAGGCATTAATCGCCCCTCGCTTGTTGGGTCTAATCTGTTTGCCACTCCAATCAACTAACTCAAGGTAATCATCTAACCGAAAGGGGATGCCTTTAATCACCTCATTGGTTGGATTACCAATAAAAGGGTGCAAGCAAGGTGGTGTCAGTTGATTGGTTTTGAGTGCGGCGAGCCTCTCTTTGACCGAGGTGAAATCAGATGTTTCTAAAGAGGTCGCCATGGTGGCTCGAATCGGGTTCAAATCGACATAAGCCATGGCCGTTAGCAGTGCTTTTTCATCCAGCAGCGCTTGGCTTTTAAATCGCCCCTCCCAGAAATGCCCAGTGCAGCCATCTTCCTCATTGGCCTGACACGCAATGGTTTGATTGAGAATTTTCATGAACCAACTAATGCTCGCTAATCGTTCACGCCACTCTGTAATGATGTGCTGGCACACCTCAATTGTCGCGGTACAAGTGTGTTGCTGTGACATATAGCGTTGTATCAAAACGGGCATTTCATGCAGTGCGCACCAGCGTTCTACGACCTCTTCCTCAGACAAGATTTTTGCTCCATCACCATCAATATTCAAGACTAAATGGTAGTGGTTATTCATAATGGCGTAAGCGCAGATATCAATGCAAAAGACGGTACTGAGTTGTTTGAGTTTCTCTTCAATCCAGCCCCTACGATGCTCAAAGCTTTGTTGCGTGACAGCGTCAACACCACACAGATAACTGCGCCTGACACATCGGGAGACAATGTGATAATAGGGCGTGGCTTCAGAGCAGATAAGCTGGCTTCTTGGAACGGTCATTTATTGTGAGTCCCTATTAAGTTTCAATATATTAGAAGTGTAATGTGAAAACTGGCTAGGTATAGTGGCATTAACAATGGATGCGAGTCGGTGAGAGTTCGGTGTGTAATCTATGAAAACACTGAAGTAGTAAAGTTGATGTAGGTGCTTGAGGTGTCTGTCCCATTAGGGTTATTAATGGTGGATAGGTGCTTGAGGTGTCTGTCCCTGAGGTATCCCCTCAAATCTGAGACAAATAGTAAATAAATTCATTTAGATAAGAACATTCATGATGTTTAGTGATCTCAMTTTTATCACCACAATAAAATGAGTAAACACCATGAATGCAGACCAAATATTAACCCATTTCGTATCATCCATCTCTAGTTCTATGCATAAAACTAGAGCTGGTGCACTTGAAGCRTGTGTCAGGAGTGCTATTTCTGGACAGCGATTGACTGTGACCGATTTAGGTCGTGGGATTCAAAGTCGAGCATACGAAAAACACGCCATTAAACGGGCTGAWCGGTTGTGTTCAAATCAACATATCCAAMAGCATGTTGTCGCTATATATCAACATCTTTGCACTTTACTTGTGAGTCCAAATAGCCGACCTATCATTCATGTCGATTGGTCAGATTTAAATTTGAAAAAAACGTTATTTCTCATACGAGCCTCCCTTTCTTTTGAAGGTCGMTCGTTAACACTTTATGAGGAAGTTCATGAGCTTAAGACTAAAGAGAAAGCCKCCACCCATASTCATTTTTTGCAAACTCTCGCCATCATTCTTCCATATAAAGTAAAGCCAATTATTGTTACCGATGCCGGTTTTAAGAGACCGTGGTTCAAAAGTGTCCGAGCCYTTGGATGGGATTTTGTCGGCCGAATTCGTGGTCGAGTCAGTGTTAGCGAAAAGGGAAAAGATGGTCAACTGTGTAAAACACTTTTTTCAGCGGCAACATCGACTCCGACATTGCTAAAAGGTTGGTTTATGGGAAATATCTTGCCATATAAAATGAACCTTGTTCTCTATAAATCCCCKCMGAAAGGGCGAATAGCAAAAACAGCGTCGGGAAATCGTCAACAATCAAACTACAGTAAAAAAAATGCWCGTCGAGCTAGAGACCCCTGGTTRCTTGCAACATCGCTAAGGGCCAGATCTAAATTAGCAAAGCAAGCTGTTGGAATTTATGACAAACGTATGCAAATAGAAGAAGCTTTTAGAGACCATAAATCTTGCCAATTTGGGCTAGGTATGAGTACTCATAGAACGAATAGCGCAAGTCGACTAGGCATAATAATACTAATAGGGACGATAGCTCATACTTGTTTAATTTTGCTTGGAATACTGTCTGAAGCCCTTGGAATTCATAGGCGATTTCAAGCAAACACAATCAAGAATAGAAAGGTACTAAGTTACTTCACCTTGGGAAAACGGGTTTTCAAAAACATAAAAATCAAGATAACAATGTTATCTTGGCGAATAACAGTAAAAATGTTCTACCAAAAAATTAAAGTGGCTCAAGAGCTTAGGATTTAATTTTGTGGGGATCCTTCAGTGTCTGTCCCTTTAGTGTTTTCCACCGAAAACATAAAAAATGGACAGTCCGTTATCGGTTGGGCTTGCTCTTCGCTGTGATTTCTACTTTTTATAGGGTGTCTGTCCCTTTAGTGTTTAGAAC
>NZ_JAKJSQ010000134.1:0-3447 GCF_050337105.1 Aliivibrio kagoshimensis | reverse complement strand
GTCTGTTATTGAGCTCTATTTTATTTATTTCAGTATTAAATACTCGACTTAATGTTTGCTGATTCATTACGCTCTCAACCTCTCCGTAATCCACACACTCCCCCTCTTTCAGCAACAAAACTTTATCCGCTTCATGCAGTGTGCGATTCAAATCATGGTTGGCGATGATTACGGTAATTCCCAATTGACTCACTTGGCGGATCAACTGGTACATCTTAGTTTCATGCCCCACATCCAATGCGGTGGCTGGTTCATCGAGCAATAGAAGCTGTGCTTTGGGATTGATCGAAGGCCAAATTTGTAAACAAGAGGCTGCTAATCTTACTCGTTGCCACTCACCACCCGATAACTGATGGATACTTCTCTCCATCATCTCTCTGATATCCAGAGCCGTCGCCAGTAAATTGACAACCTCTTTCACTGCCACTTTATCAGCCAGCGGGTTAACCAATGAGATGGACAAATAGTGCGCAACCGTTACTGAGAATGTTGGTCTATCTTGCTGTAAAAGGTAACTGCGTTTGCTGGCAAGCACTTCTAGCGAAAAGCGGGTGAGTGCTTCACCCTCAATATCGATATCGCCTTGAAAATCAAACAAGCCTGATAAACAGCAGATTAATGTACTTTTACCACTGCCGTTAGGTCCGATGATATGAAGCACCTCTCCCCGTTTAACGCAGAGCGATATCGGTTGCAAACGAGGAGGCATAGAGACGTTAGTAAGATTAATCATGACTTTTTAACAACAGCCAGATAAACACTGGTGCTCCAATAGAGGTAGTAACCACTCCTACAGGTAACTCTGCGGATGAAAGAATAATTCGAGACAAAGTATCTGAAAAGACCAGCAGGCAAGCGCCAAAAACAGCCGATAGCGGCAGCAGATATTGATTTTGAGCACCGACGCATAAACGAATTAAATGAGGAATCACCAAACCAATAAAACCTATCACTCCTCCTAACGCGACGCTAGCCCCGACCAACAGGGACACCACAATGATTAACTGCCAACGGAGCCTATCCACATTTAAGCCGAGCTGCTTGGCATAAATCTCCCCCATCATCAGGGTATCAAGCTGTTTACCTTTGGTGCATAACCAGCCAATCACAGGCAACATCAATACAATCACGCTTAACTGCAACCAACTCACACCGCCTAAGTTGCCCATTAACCAATACATGAGCAGCCGCAAATTCAGATCATCACTGAAATAGAACCCCCACGTCACCCCTGCTCCGGTAAGGATCCCTAAAGCGACCCCCACTAATAAGAGGCGTGTGGTTGAAAGTCTTTTTCTGGTGGCCAAAACAACCAATATCAAGGTAAACAACATTGCTCCGCACATAGCGGCAAGCATCAACACCTCTACGGATGGGAACGTAGGAAGAAAAAAGATAACCGCAGCCAGAGACAAGCTTGCTCCCCCTGAGATCCCTAATATTCCGGGCTCCGCTAAAGGGTTGCCCAGTAGCACCTGTAATGAGGCACCAGAGACGGCTAACGCAGCGCCTACGGCAATAGCGGCGATTAATCGAGGTAATCGTAGCTCGGTAACCAACATTCTTTCTAGGTCACTATCAGGGGCAAAGGGCCAAATGAGCACCTCTCCGACTGTTAAAGAGAATATAGAGACCATAAGCAATGCGGCAAACATCAGCGCAAACGCTATGCTCCAGCGTTTTTTGTGTCGTTTATCCAGTTGGTATAAGTCGATACTCAATGGGTATTGACTCTTAACTGCTCATCAGTGATTGAGAGAGTCACAGGTTTAACCAACAACGCTGCTCGTTGATTGATCGCCACGTTCGCGTTAGGGAAAACCACCGCTTCTCCGCCTTCAATCGAATGGTACTCAACCCCACCTTTATCCGTCGCCAAAAGTGTCCCATAAGGGAAATAACTGAAGTTGGCTTGGTCATTTGGGAAGGTCAATGTAAATTCATCACTGCGTTTGGTTAAGGTGCGGCTCACTTCATAACTCTTCACTGAATTATTCCAAACCTCATTGGTCGCTTGTTCGGCGCTCACTAGCTTGCGAAGCCCTTGGTCAAACGTCTCTAATGAGGCTAAATCATTCTCACCAATTCGCGCAACTTTGCCAAGCTCCATCGTTAATGCTTGAGCTGAAAAATTTTCTGCTGAATACCAACTGAATGTCGGAGAAGCCGTTGTCGATAGCATTAACGCCTCAATGTCACACGCTTGGAGGAAACAGCCTAGTTCATTTGAACGCGTTCCATTTGCCGTATAAGGGCTGACAGCAAATGTGTAGTGCTCTGAATCGCGTATCGCACAATGAAGATCTAAATGCCATCTCTGGGTGCTTTCAGACTGTGCATAAAATTCAGTCACTACTGTTTGCAGTAGATTAGCAATCTTATGCTCTCTGTTGGTTTCAATATGGCGTTCACCGAAAAGGCGATTTAAATTCTCATCCACAAAACGAGTAAATTGATTCGTCGCTTCTGGGTGAGCAAGAATAAATAGGCAGCGATGTTTGAGCACGATTTTTTCATTCAATATATCTGCAACGAGGCGGTCAACTAGCTCCATCGGTCCAGTTTCATCACCGTGGATGCCCGCTGAAATGATAATATCTTTATCACCACAACGATAAGGGGTCACCTCAACAATACCTCGAGATATCAAGCGCACCTTTGTTTGATTGCTCAGTTGAGTCTCCATTGGCTCCACTGCACTCGACATGTCCAACGTTTGAGAAAGAAAAAGGGCTCTGCCGTTTGCTGATTGCATTTATCACTCCATGACTTTGTTACTGATAGAAATAGTGAACACTATTAGCCTTTTACCGTATTTCGATTATACAGAGTCAGCGCTAATTAGCTGCAATCATATATCGATAAATAAAAAAAGCCGCGTAATTTTCATTACGCGGCTTTTGAAAGAGATGGGATCTCTTTATTTCTTAACTTCGATTGATTCAACTCGAGCTTTAAGCTTCTGCCCTGGTCTAAATGTCACCACGCGACGAGCTGAAATAGGAATGTCTTCCCCAGTTTTTGGGTTACGACCAGGCCTCTCACTTTTATCTCGAAGATCAAAGTTACCAAACCCAGATAATTTTACTTGTTCGCCATTTTCAAGCGCTTGTCGAATCTCTTCGAAAAACACCTCAACTGTCTCCTTGGCGTCACGTTTGCTAAGTCCAAGTGTTGTAAATAAGTTCTCTGCCAGATCGGCCTTGGTGAGCGCCATAGAACTTCCCTCAAAGGATTAAATATTAGTGTTGTCGAAATTTATCACTTCGACCCGTAAACTTCTTATCAGGCTTTATCATTCTACCTGACTGTATATAGTGTATGCCAAGCGTATGATTTTCGCCAACTTTTTTCTCACCCCTCTTTTTACAAGGGCTAGCGGCATTCCAAATTAATCTAGAGATTCAAGATCCCGTATTAGATTTCCTTATTTACATAGTTATTAAT
>NZ_JAKJSQ010000133.1:0-3673 GCF_050337105.1 Aliivibrio kagoshimensis | reverse complement strand
TATTAATAAAACGAAATTATCGGAAACGGACATCATCACTAAATTTATTCTGCCTGCAATTACTGGTGCAGGCTGGGATGATATGACTCAAATTCGCCAAGAGGTGAAGCTACGTGATGGTAAAGTGATTGTTAGAGGTCAAGTTGCCGCTCGTCAGAAAGTGAAGTCTGCCGACATTGTGCTCTATCATAAGCCGAGTATGCCGCTGGCAGTTGTTGAAGCGAAAGCCAATAAACACGAAGTTGGTAAAGGTATGCAGCAGGGGATGGACTATGCTCGTCTTCTCGAAGTCCCATTTGTTTTTGCGTCCAACGGTGATGGTTTCATTTTTAGAGACTTAACTAATCCCGCTCAGTTAGAAAGCGAAATTCGTTTAGAAGACTTCCCAACACCACAGCAACTGTGGGATAAGTACTGTATATGGAAAGGCTACAAAGCAGAACATTTGCCTGTTATCACTCAAGATTATCACGATGATGGCGGTGGTAAATCTCCACGTTATTATCAACTTCAGGCCATCAATAAAACCGTTGAAGCTGTTGCTGCAGGTCAAGACCGAATCTTGTTAGTCATGGCGACAGGTACAGGGAAAACCTATACAGCGTTTCAAATCATTTGGCGATTATGGAAAGCAAAAGCTAAGAAACGAATCCTATTTCTAGCGGACAGAAACATCCTTGTTGACCAGACAAAAACCAATGACTTCCAGCCTTTTGGCACCGCGATGACCAAGATTACAGGGCGAAAAGTCGATCCTGCTTTTGAAGTCCATCTTGCCCTGTATCAGGCACTCACAGGGCCAGAAGAAGAGCAGAAAGCTTATAAGCAGGTAGATCCAAACTTTTTTGATCTCATCATAATAGACGAGTGTCATAGAGGCAGCGCGTCAGAAGACAGTGCATGGCGTGAAATCTTAGAGTACTTCAACTCTGCGACTCAAGTGGGTTTAACTGCAACCCCAAAAGAGACCGATGAAGTCTCAAACATTGAATACTTTGGCGACCCTGTTTATACCTACTCTCTGAAAGAGGGGATTGAGGATGGTTTTTTAGCGCCTTACAAAGTGGTTCGTGTTGATATAGATGTTGATGTGCAAGGTTGGAGACCAACCAAAGGGCAAACAGATAAACACGGTGAAGTGATCGAAGACAGAATCTATAATCAAAAAGATTTTGACCGCACTATGGTGATTGATGAGCGTACTGAACTCGTCGCTCAAACCATTACAAACTACTTAAAACGCACCGACCCAATGTCAAAAACCATTGTCTTCTGTAATGATATTGATCATGCCGAGCGAATGCGTCGTGCATTGGTTAACTTGAACCCGGATCAAGTAAAGAGAAATGAAAAGTACGTTATGAAAATCACGGGTGATGATGAAATAGGCAAAGCTCAACTTGATAACTTTATTAATCCTAAAAAGAAATACCCAGTCATAGCCACAACCTCAGAGCTGATGAGCACGGGTGTTGATGCCAAAACTTGTAAGCTAGTTGTGCTTGACCAAGGTATTCAATCAATGACCAAGTTCAAGCAGGTCATTGGTCGTGGGACCCGTATTGACGATCGCTATGGCAAACTTTGGTTCACTATTCTCGATTTCAAAAAAGCCACAGAGTTGTTTGCTGATGAACGCTTTGATGGTACGCCTGAGCGAGTAAAAGTGACCACACCAGAAGATTTTGATAGTGATGAAGGTTTGGATGACATCATAGATGGGGTTGATGGCGTCGATGTTGATGACCCATTTGGTGATGAAGATATTGATCCAAATTCAATCCAAGAACCAGAGTCAGTCTATGGTGATGACTTCGGTGACTCAACGGATGGTGGCACTGGGAACAGCGATGATTGGGATGATGAAAACCGAGTCCGTAAATTCCATGTAAACGGTGTCGCAGTAAAGGCGTTGGCTGAGCGCGTTCAGTACTACGATTCAGACGGCAAGTTAGTCACCGAATCATTCAAAGATTACACCCGTAAAACCATGGTGAAGCAGTTCTCTTCACTTGATGAGTTTACCAAGCGTTGGAATGAATCAGACCGTAAACAGGTCATTATTGATGAGTTAGCTGAAGCGGGTATTTTATGGGAAGCGCTTGAAGATGAAGTGGGCAAAGAGATGGACCCATTCGATATGATTTGCCATGTCGTCTATGACCAACCCGCGTTCACTCGTAAAGAACGGGCAGACAACGTTAAGAAGCGTAACTACTTCACTAAATATGGTGATACTGCACAGCAAGTATTAAGTAACCTGCTCGATAAGTACGCCGATGAAGGTGTGCAGGAAATTGAAAATATCCACGTTCTCAAAGTGAAGCCTTTTGACGAGATGGGAAGACCATTAGAGATCATTAAAAAAGGATTTGGTGGAAAATCTCAATACCTAGAAGCTGTAAACGAGTTGGAAGCTGCGATTTATGAAACCGCGTAATTCGCATTTATACCCAAATAGTTTTACTCCTAAAGATCGCTAACTTAGCGGTCTTTTTTATCTTCATCAAAACAATCCAACTTAGAGGATAGCTGCGTCAGCTGAAGTGCTAGTTCTTCATTGATACTACGATGAGGTACATAGTGTGGCAGAATCAATCCTAAATTAAGTGCCTGGTAGTCAGGGTGTTCTGAAAGAATACGAAGGTACTGATCAAGTCTCGCTTCATTTGTCGTTGCGCGCTGTAGCTGTTTTTTTATATTTTGCCCCAGCTTACGAATATCGTCTTTGTCAGTCTCTTTAAAATCATCGTTATCATTGAGCTCGTCATACAGCAAATTAGCTAACTGATTATGGCTCCAGCTCAATGCATCCAAAGCTTGTTGAATTTGTTGTTGCTTTTGTTTTGTGTGTGTCCCCATCTGTCCCTAGCCTCCTAGTTATGATTACTTTGTCTTAGCGAAGACGCACTGTTACTTAAATTAAAGTTGCTTAAAAAAAGGATAAATCATGACTAAGTCAAAAGCACCAATGACACCAGAAGCCGCTGCTCGTATAAAATCAAGTAATGCAAAAAGTGGTGATGGGAAAACGTCCAAAGGCTCCTTCCCCGCAAGAGCAGATAAAGCGGCTGCTAAAAACCAAAACTCTAAATAAGGAATATCACCATGAACAAGCCAAATCCAAACTACCCAAGTAAAACACCTAATCCATCAGGCCCTGGCCGTGGCAACGTACCTAAGAAGTAACATCGTATTATGTGGCGGCTAATGGCCGCCACTTCTATTTACAGAGTTTCGCATTCTGCCTAAGTGTTGTAATAAATTCGTTAGATTCCGAGTTGTAGGTGGTATAAGAGACATCTTCCATTGTTTTATCTAATGCACATAAACAAAGCTCTCTTTTAGTCTCGTAGCGACGAGTAGACATTTGATTTTTGGATGAGTTGATACAGCTATCGACAATGGCATACTCGACTGCTAATGGGTATCTTACCTCTTCCAAAGATGCATTAACCTTATATCCACCCATCGCCCCCACAAAAAGTGCCGTGCTTGCAGAGATTAGTGCTCTTTTGCTAAATTTAAACCCTTCGAAGCTCTTTTCACACTCTTTACATGAGATGTTTTTTGCAAACTCAATATCATTGTCATGCTGGCAATGCGGGCATTCTATTTTCATTATTAGAACCAAACATTTAAGGGCTTTATTTTAAAAAACGATATATAAGAT
>NZ_JAKJSQ010000132.1:0-3922 GCF_050337105.1 Aliivibrio kagoshimensis | reverse complement strand
CTCTATGACCTAGCCAATAAGTGATTTTTATTAATAAATACATCAGTATCAAAAAATAAGACTATAAGTTTCACTTCATGAGGTTCACTTAAGAATAGAATTTCTAATCGCTAATTCAAGGATCTCATTTCACTCTCACCTAAGTTTTGACGCATTTTGTAAGAAGAGTCAAAATTTTGAACAAAACTAGAATTGACTTTCTTAACTCTGGTACACTTTACTGATAGTGCTATTAACAAGTTTTTCTACGAATCTATCCCCTATGAAGTACTGATTTCGTTAGAAATCAGATAAGGATACCTTTTGTCTATTTCCGCAAAATATCTTCTCGAAGCGTTACGAGAAACTATGAAAGCTCAGAATGTAAACTTCACTCAACTGTCTGAAAGTTGCCAAGTTCCTGTCAGCAGTTTGAAGAGGCAACTTCACAATACCAGTTTAGGTATCGATAAAATCTCGTACTACTGTACCTTTTTAAATACTGATATCTTGCAACTGGCTGTCATAGCAAAGAAGCTTCAGCACTTTAATACTAAAGCAATATCAGAGAGCAACAATATCACCTTTGCCCGCTTTCCTTTTCTGTATGATTTTATTTATATGTTAAGTTCGTTAAAGTATTCCGTTGAACAGATTCAAGAAGAACAAGGCTTAAACGATCAATCTATCTCTCATTATTTACGAGCATTAGAGCTGATGGGATATTTGCGCATCATTGAGAAAAAACGAGTTCAACTGCAACCTGCGGTGCGTTTTATTACCAAAGAGGACACGCCATTGGATGCTCTGTTTGTAGAGCGATTTAAAGAACATCAAGATAAATACAGTTTTCGACCCAATGTATGTGTTGCCCAAGTCAAACTAACCGAAGAGCAAATTGTTCAGTTAGAGAGTAACTTATATGACCAATTCATTACTTTTCATAATCAGAACTTAATCAAAGAAGATGCGGAATACCGTAATATTTGCCTATCCGTTGTGCCAGGAACGGACCTAAGGTTAAGTAAGGAGATGCCAGATTTAGAAGGGACGATCCTGCAAGAGGTTAAAGCACTGCAAGAGGCGACCTACGAGTCAATCAAAGATTAAATCGTAGCGGCGAATAGAAAGAAACTATAGACCCGTTCCTACATTAATATAGTAAGTGGTCTGCTCGCGACTTTGGGCCAGATCAATACCGACACGTAAGCCATATCGGCGAGCAATCGTATACCGAAAACCTGCGCCATAAGTGTATTGACCAGTACTTTGATACGCTTGTTCAAAATTCTCTCCGGTAGCACCGCCACCGCCAAAAATAGAGGTCATCCAACGAGGGGTGATCTCCCACATAAGCTGAGTTTCAATGGCGATAACCGCTTCACCTTGATAGCGATATTTAGGAATGCCCCGCAGATCGATATAAGGGTATACAAAAACGGGCAATGCTATGTCTTTACTCGTCAACGAGTTATACATCCCTTTTAATCCCCATGTCCAATTTTGAAAGACGGGAAGATAATTAGTTGCCTTGATTGCAAACGTATCATATTCATAATCACTCCCAAATTGCTCTTTGTGCCACATATATTCAGTGGATAGATGCATGCCATTAGTAGGGAAAACCAAACTGTTTTTCGTGTCTATTTCAGCAATAACCCCTAAACCAGAAGTTTGAGGGTTCAAGTTAACAAAGTCTCCAATAATACCCGCGAGTTTACGCCCTTCAGTATGAATAGTTGATTGGGTGAATTCTTGTGATACTCCAATAAATAACGGCGAGTCGGCTACTCGAAATTGTAGCTTTTGAATCAGCCCTCCCCCTTTTATATTCAAGGTCACATTGAGATCTCTATTAGGTAAATTTTGGCTATAAAAGCCCATATTAATGTCACCATAACCGCCACCAACCAAGTAACGAATCGAGTCTTGGTTAAAGCTACGATAATGCCCAGCGAAACCTAATTTGGTGTCATTCTCGGTCACTAGACCACCCACAACGGTAAGCGCTGGGGTCAACAATTTTGCCCCACCATCAATCGACTCAGCGGCCTGTTTTTTTCGCTTCTCTTTTTGTTCATCTGATTCATGTAAGAGCAACCCTGCGACCCCAATACCATTACCAACAGAAGGTTCAGTCACGATAATTGGGATGGGCATAAAACCGTAAGCGTTGTTTGCTAGATACTCTCCCATATCAAGATAGCCATCCATAGGGTCAGAAAATTGATTGGCCTTAATGGGACAGATAAACATTAAAAGTGCCAAATAAAATCCATACCTGCCTTTGAATTGACTCATCATGCTCCCTGCATTAGTTTCCATAAATGGCGACTGACTTAGATATTAGCTGTTCATGCAAAGAAATACTCAACCAGACCGCAATAACGTTCAATACTTCAAATAATAGCTCGCTTATCCTGCTCATCTAATTACGATCCAAAGGAATTACCATGCTCTCTGTTTTACTCTCCATGACTATTTTTGCTTTAATTGGTGCCATCACACCCGGTCCGGTGAATGTCATTGCCACCAGTACCAGCGCTAACTTTGGCTTTAAACGCACTCTGCCTCATATTATTGGTGCGAGTATCTCCTACGCAATGATCGTATTTATCGTAGGCATTGGCTTTAATGCTGTTTTAAAGAATCATCCGCAAATTACCGAACTATTACGCTATATAGGGGCTGCTTTCCTTTTTTATATGGCGTATAAAATTGCAACATCAGCAACGAGCTCAGAATCAATAGACAGTACAGAGACCCCGCCTAGATGGTTAGACGGTGTATTGGCTCAAGCGCTCAATCCAAAAGCGTGGTTAGTGTCTATGTCAGGTATTACTCTGTTTGTCACCAGTCAATCTCCAGCCTCTACCTACTTGGTTATGTTCACCTTAATCTCACTGTTCATCTGTTTGGTAGGGGTGGGCACATGGGCAGCAGCAGGGCACCTCATTTATAAACTCTTGTCGAAGCCACACCATTACGTTATGTTGAATAGAACAATGGGACTTCTACTAAGTGTGACTGTTCTATTAATGTTATTCACTTAAGGATAGGGTGAGAGTAGATGGCGCAAGACAAGACACTGACACTACAAAAAAGCCAAGCATTGCCCTTTGTGGAGATGCGTGACGCTCGAGGTTCCAGTGCTTGTTACCATACCCACTCTCACGATGAGTTCTCTTTTGGTGTAATTGACCAAGGAAGTGCTAACTACCTGAATATGAAACACGCTCACCAGATCCACCAGGGCCACACTGTGACGATTAACCCTGGTGATGCTCACTCTTGCAACCCAAAAGAGGGAGCGTGGTCATTTAGGATGCTATTTGTAGATACTCAATGGATCGCCGACTTGCAACAGGAGATGTTGAGTAATATTCAATTTGATTATCAACCTTTTTCACAACACTACAAACAAGATCTCTACGACTATCAACAGTTCTCCACTCTGTTTGAATCGTTAAAAAAAGAGACACACCTGCTCACTGCTGAAGGGTTATTGATTGACTACTTTGCCAACCAATTTTCAAAAAGCACTCATTTGCTCCCAGAGAACCGCCGAGTAGATGTCCGCTCAGTGTCTCTGGTTAAAGAGATGATATTGGACCAATTAGATACGAATATCTCTTTGGATGAATTCGCAAAACAAACTGAACTGAGCCGATATCACCTGATCCGAAGTTTCAAAAACCATTACGGCCAATCCCCCCATGCGTTTCAGCTCGATCAACGCATCAAAAAAGCTAAGACTCTGTTGCAGCAAGGCACTAGTCTGATTAACACCGCATCACAATTAGGCTTTGCTGATCAAAGTCATTTCCAGCGTCATTTCAAAAAGCGATTGGCCATCACACCCAAGCAGTACCAAGGTTTTTTCCTCTAATATTTTGAGTCACTTTCAACACAATTTTTTTCGTTTTTTTCCTCTGTTCCACCC
>NZ_JAKJSQ010000131.1:0-4171 GCF_050337105.1 Aliivibrio kagoshimensis | reverse complement strand
GAACGTAATATCGTTGTGACTTTATTGTTAAATTAACTTCTTATCTTTCTCTTTAATATGAAAATTATTGTTTTATTATGAAATCTCTTACTTCAATTATAATAATCGCCGTTATCGGCGCAGTCGCTATGCAGTTTGTTCCAGTTGATTCTTCAATTGCATTTGTATTAGGCGCACTCATTGCAGGCTTTACTGTAAATAATGTGAAACGTACTAACTCAACCTCTTTTTCTTCGGTTGATGCAAAGAAATCGAGCAAAACTATCTATGTAGGTAATTTACCATATCGTGCTAATGAAGCAGATGTGCGTAAACTATTCTCTGAATATGGTGAAGTTTTTGCTGTTCGTTTAATGAAGGACAAACGCACAGGTAAAAGACGTGGATTTGGTTTCGTTGTTATGGCTTCTGCTGATACCGACAATGCAATTGAGAAGCTGAACAACCATGACTTTGATCAGCGTACTTTAAAAGTTCGTATTGCAAACGATCCTAAAACGACTGAAGAGCACGAAGCTTAACCGCACTCAGTCCTAACTGCTTCAAACTATTATCCAGTGCTGCAGCCTCAACGGGTGTAGCACTGCAATAGACTACATTCTCTTCCATCGATTCTTCCACACTACTTCCCAGCAACTCAACCACTCTTCTAGCGATTGCCTCACCAGAATCAATAATTGTTATATTGTCTATGATCGTTTTAATTTCATCTTTCAAAAATGGAAAGTGAGTGCAACCCAATACAATACAGTCAATCACACCAATCCAAGGTTGGATGATACTTTTCAGCTCTAGTAAATCAACCTCTTTTCCAATCAGTTTCTCTTCCGCTATTTCCACTAATCGTGTCGAACCTATCAGTAATACTTCACTGTCTGAAGCGAACTGCTCAATCAGATCATGCGTATAAGCTCTGGTAATGGTTGCGGGGGTGGCTAATAAACCGATTGTTTTACTTTTTGAAGCTAACGCCGCTGGTTTTATGGCAGGAACCACTCCAACAACAGGTATATTTAGCAACGAGCGTAGAGTAGGGAGCACAATAGTACTCGCGGTGTTACAAGCAATCACCACGAGATCTATGTCATGTAATTCCACATACTCAAGCACGATTTTACACGTACGTTCAATAAGTACAGCAGGAACTAATTCACCATAAGGGAAAGCTGCATTATCAAATGCATAGATATATTGCGCTTGAGGGATTTTTTTATGGATCTCTTGATAAACAGAGAGGCCTCCGATACCAGAATCAAATATGAGTACTCGCTTAGACACGTGACCACCTTAATAATAAATCCCGGTTATCATACTGACTTAAGCTTGTTTATGGAATGTCCAGACGGTATCTTTGATAGCAGAAGCCATCCAACGTCTCTTTATAGGTATACGTAAGTTCCAATTTCTCAGTAAAGAACGGAGCATCAACCACCAGCGTATGAAACTCTCCATTTTCACCACAAGGATCGACACCAACAGGCAGTCGTTCAATTAAGTTCTTAGTATACCAATGGCCAGCAAAATCATCGCCTAGATACTGCTTATGGGTTGTCGCTATGAATGTTTGAATACCTGAATTGATTATCTCATCCGCTAGTATCGCACTATCAATGCCAATCAGTGGAAATACACACTTCATACCTGCAGGTTCAATATAACTTTTCCGGTAATCGGCAATGCCGTTATGAAACATATCGCCAAATGCCACTGCCTCAATATTTAAGTTTGATTGATTTAAGCCATCAATAACGGTGCGTTGATATACCTCATTCGACGGAAACACTTCCGGAAGCTCTATTGTCACTAAGGGCAAGCCTATTAATTCAGCTTGTTTATATAAAACGGCTAGCGGGGTGCCTTGATACGGAACATCACTTCCAACATAAGTGGTGTACAAACCCATCACATTAAAGCTTGTATCATCTAACAACTTCATCAATGTTAATGCTGAATCTTTACCAGATGACCAACTGATGATCACATTGATTGGTTTCATATATTACCTTTCCAAAAAAGGCCACTATCGAGTGGCCTTAATTTCATTAGAACAAATATGAAAGTCCCAAGTAATAATTTCGCTCTGGGGTAATATAATCCTTCGCCGTTTCATAATGTTCGTCTAACAGATTGGCTATTTTTGCTTTAACGGTAACGGATTCAGTCACGTAATGGTTAATGGCAAAGTCCACTAAAGAGTATGCGTCTAAAACGTCTGACTCATTATTATCATCATAGCGCTTTCCTTGATATAAATAACTTACATCAAACTGCCATGCTTCATATAGATAGGAAGTATTCCACTTCGCACTGTGCTTAGCGCGACGTTGTAATTCAAAGCCAGTGTCTTTATCTTTAGTATCCAAATAATCGTAAGATACATCATGGATAAAGTCGCCTGTTGTAAAACCAACAGCAGTTTCAATCCCCTTGATTTCCGCCTTACCTAGATTGACATTGGTAGTGCCATTTGAGGAAATTAAGTTAGTTATATTATTTTTAAACGCAGCAACACGCCAATCAAAATCTAGATGGTTACCAGATAGTGCAACTTCAACGTTTTCAGACTCTTCTGGTTTCAACTCAGAATTCCCAGAATAACAACCCCAACCACCACACTCTAATGGCCAGTACAGTTCATTAAATGTTGGTGCTTTAAAGGCCGTTCCTATTGAACTGCTCAATCTAATGTCATCAATAAACTCCCAGCTTCCACCAAGCTGCCAAGAAGTGAAAGAGCCATACTGCTCATTATCATCAACTCTAACATTAGATTCAAAATTAATAGTATTCTTATGATATATCGCTAATAAGTAACCAGCTGTATTGCTTCTTGATTTTACCGTATATTCAGTAGAAGTGTTATTAACAGATTCATTATACCAACCAACGCCTGCACCTACTTTTAAAGACTCATTTAATTGGTATAGATTATTCCAGTTGGCTAAATCACGCTTGGTTGAAATGGTACTTGCGCTCGTGCCTTGGCCATATGATTCTGACTTATCCTCGTTTGTACCAAGAGAGAGTGATGATTCGATGTTTCCTTTATTGTACTTTGCTGTTCCAGAAATGTTATATAAATCATTGTTACTCTGATCAACACCACCCCATGGGTTATCGTATTGACTATAATTGTTTTGATGGATCGCATTTACGCTTAATGATACAGAGTCTGTAACTTTTGATCCTCCACTTAGCATCACTGTATTATTTTTATAGCCATCATCATCTGCATCAATTGGGTTCGAATTATTAGCAGAAATATTATAGCCATCACTCTGTTCATAATTGGTAGAGATATTAATCCAGCTTTTTTCGCCTACAGATGTTGATATACCAACCCCTGCTTGTTGATAGTTATTACTTCCAAGTGACAAATCGACTATTGTCTCTGGTTCTGCATCACTTCCTGGGGAAGTTATTATATTAATCACACCACCGATCGCATCTGATCCGTACACCGCGGCTCGAGGACCACGAATCAACTCAACTCGATTTATCCCTGCTAGAGGTATAGCTGAGAAATTTGCATAACCTGTAGTTGCACTTCCAAACCTAACACCATCGATTAAAACAAGTGTATGTTTTGAGCTTGTGCCTCGAATATAAATACTCGATACTTGACCTGCTCCGCCTGAATTTGAAACCTGTACACCAGGCAGACGTCGAAGAACCTCGGTTAAAGATTTAGCTTGAATTGCATCAATTTCCTCTTTGGTCACAACAGCTGCAGGAGAAATCAAGTTTTTGGTTGACTGCTCTACTCGGTTAGCGGTCACAACCATCGTATCAGTAGACTCTTCAGCCGAGAGGGAAGAGCTATAGGTGTAAGTGAGCGACGATGCTATCAGCGTCGCTAAAATTGCTTTTTTCATTTTCCGTATCCTAAATCGCGTAAATTCCTTTCCTGACTATTTGATATAAACAGTCAGGTGCTGGCAGGTATTCGGACTTAAGAGCTTGGCGAAAATGCCACCTACAGTAACGACTTCCCATCATTTTTATGACAGTGTCTGGGTTTCCCCACGTACTTTCGTTCTCTTTTACCGCTGCGCGTCAGTTTTGGAGTTACACCAAATTCCCTGAAGCCGTATAGACGGCCAACCAGCTTAGGGCAGATAGTAGTGAGGTTGATGAAGTTTGTCTATAGTTGATTAACAAATATAACAAT
>NZ_JAKJSQ010000015.1:0-72153 GCF_050337105.1 Aliivibrio kagoshimensis | reverse complement strand
GTTATGGGCATGTTATGTATTATATCTATCAGTAGTAAAAGTACATGGAACGCTTTATTTTATATTTAATATGTAGTTTAACCTCAAATTAATAAATTACGATAACGTCTGCACTGAAGGAGTGAGTCGATAATGTTTGAACTGCAACAGCCTAATAACACCGATTTCAATTCATTAATTATTCGTGGTGAACGCCTTCACTTACAATCAATCGATGAGTCATTTTCTCAACAAATATTCACTGAATTTACTACAGAAATTACCCGTTACATGATGCCAAAGCCCGCAGAAGTGATTGAAGATACGTTGGATTTTATTCAGCATGCAAAAGGGTTGATGACGCTTGGGAAGGAGGTGTTTTTGGTGATCATTAATACAGAGACCGATGAGTTTTTAGGTTGCTGCGGACTGCACGGGCGAGATGAAAACTGCACCCCAGAGTTTGGCATCTGGTTGAAGAAAGGGGCTCATGGTCATAAGTATGGTGTAGAAGCAATTAAGACCCTTGCGAGTTGGGCTGTTGAACATATCGTTTTCGAATACGCGACATATCCGGTGGATAAAGATAATGTGTCCAGTCGACAAATTGCAGAATCATTGGGCGGCGAAGTATATAAAGAACTGAAAGTAACCTCGATGGCTGGCATTGTGCTCGATGAGGTTGTTTATAAAATACCCTATGAAACGATCGTAATGGCAACAACAAAGTAACTCACACTTTCCCGTTAACCTGTATGAAAACGGGAAGTGAACATTGTTTAATTGCTGCTCATGGTGGAGTATCTGTTGCCTTTCCATGCGTAAATACCACCAGGGTAGCGATAGACATTGGTGTATCCCAACTTAATCGCCCACGATGCAGCATTATGACTACGACCACACTTCACAAACCCACAATAGAAAACCAATGTTTGAGATTTGTCGCTACCAAGTAGAGCAGTAAAGTCATTGATGGTTTTATTGCCTGTCTCCTCTATGTTCCATTTCACCATGGTCGATATTGGGAAAAGAAACTGAACGGCAGTGGGAATATGTTCAATTTGGTAGCTCTTCTCAAATGGCATCGCATCTACAATTAACATCGGTTGTTTATTGTCGAGCTGTTGCTTTAATGTTGCGGTATCAATTAACTTATATTGGCCAGACATCGCTTCGTTATGAAGTTTAAGTGCAATGGACTCTTTTTTTACTTCAGCTTGGTATTTATTATCGACAAACAAAGCGGAGGTAGAGAGTAAAAAAATGGCAAATCCAACACCTATTGCGATGATCACTATTCGTAACCAAGGTGGAATTGGAGCGTACTGTTTTCTGGCCAACATAACGATGTCCTTAAAGATCAATGAGGTTTAAATTACTTCCGTTTGCAAAATAAAATGGGCAAAGCGGTGGCGAAGGTTAGGGTTAATATAACCAAAAATTGTGGCGCGATATTACCGTAAACTGTGGACTCAATGGAGCCAAGTTGGTAGCAATCACAGTCGATATTTAACCCTTGAAAGAGTGCCAGCCCTATAACAGAAAGATAGATGGTAATGGCAGCTAATAGAGGGATCAGGCTCACTTTTTTAGTGAGATAACCCACCACTAAGGCGACAAGGGTTAGTGATAGTAGCGACGTTATTGGCTTGGACATCATGGTAGAAACCAAACCAGTGTCTTGCAGTAATAGTGCGAAATATTCCGGTTGCAACAAGCCCTTTAAGGCGATAGATGCTGCTGTGAATATGAGTAAACAACGATTGATATGATAGAAAATCGACTCTCTGTCCATAATGATAATCTCATTCAGTTATAATTGTGTGGTTCGCTCTAAATAGAGTGCAGCTTCCAGTACACTTCCAGCAATCGCACGGGCTTTGTCTGATACCGTAGTGAAGTCAGCCTCCACACCTCTAGGATCAATGTCTCCAATTTTAAACCCTTCGGTCACGGTCAAACCTGGATTAAGTAGCCCGCGCACCATGCCACTCAGTGGCGCTGCGATTGGGGTATCTGCCACATGAGCAATGATGTCTCCTTCTGTCACAATGTCTCCCAGTTCAACGTGGTTATGCATTACACCATCGCAAGGAGAACGAATGACGCGCTGATGGGTATAACCGGCAATGTTGCCCGGAATTCCAGTATTGGCTTGGGTTTCACCTTGATAAATCACACGGCCTAATTTGTGTCCGCGATTCGTTTCGATAACCGCATGACAATCTACGCCCGCATTAAAACCAGGCCCCAACGCGATAGTAATCGGCGCCATATCTTTAGTGGTACCCAGATTACGTTTAGCAAGAATAGCATCCACCACAAAGGTGGGCTTTAAACTGCTTAATGTGCAACACTCTTCGTCCACCATGACGGGAATATTTCCAGCGTCTAAAATGGCGTAGACTTGCTGACAACTGCTGGCTTTTTGTGCGGTTATGCCCTCAACTTGAACGGGCTCTCCGTACAAGGCTTGTGCAAATGAAACAGTACAACGAATCACCGTAGGTTGAGCGATGTCGGTCATAACCACCTTAAACCCGCAATTGTGAAGACGGACTGCGACACCCGTTGCAATGTCTCCGGCACCGCGGATCAGCATCAATTTGTTGCGGTTAACTCGAACATCATCTTTTAATAATCCACCAGCAGAGCTGTTTTTTACTTTTAACACTTCCGCCATAACACTGATGGCGATCTCTTCTGGTGTTTCCGCGCCGATGTTAAAGCCTACTGGTGAGTGGATGGCACCAATAAGCTCATTGCTGACGTTACATTTTCTAAGGTGGTTAAACAGGGTTTGGACTTTTCGACGACTGGCCATTAAACCAATGTATTTAGTTTTGTGTTTCACAATTGAAGAAATCGCATCTTGATCTTGATGGTTGGTCGCGATGACGACAAAACTGTCGCTGGTGATGTTCAATTTAGAGATGGCATCTTCCATAGTATCGCCTAGAACTCGCTTGGTTCCTTCGGGGAAGTAGCCAGGAGATAGGCTCTCTTCATAGGCGTCAGCAACGGTAATATCAAAGCCAAGAACATGAGCGGCGTGGGCGACGGAGCGGTTTACGTGACCTGCACCAACGAGCAATAAAGAGGGGCGTAAACCATGAACATCAATAGAGACCGTCATTGAGCCACCGCAATCCATGTCCATTGCTTCAGGTCCTGAGCGGGTCATTCTTCCTTTAACTACTCGCGGCTCGCGTGCTGCAATGGCTTCAACCGCTTGCTCTATCACGTAGCGTTCAATCATTCCTCCACCTACGGTCCCAATAATTGACCCGTCTTCTTTGACGATCATTTGGCCTGTGTGACGTGGTGAAGAACCCGATGTTTCAATAATATTGGTTAAAGCAAAGGGAGTATTATTCTGTTCAAGTAGAGCTGCTTGGCTAAAAATATTCATTAAAACGACCTCAATGCATGAATGAGGCAGTGTGAACTACCTCTTCATTAACTCCTTTATTGGCGTCTGGTCCTGCATGGCAGCTAACCAAACCTCGTCAAGTTGTTTAACTTGGTTAAAGACGTCTACAGCGGTCTCTTTTATCTGTTGATAACTGCACGCTAAGTCGACTTTATTAATTAACCAAATCTTGACGGCGTTGACAGGTGCCTGTTTAAACATGCCATCTGGATGTTCTAGTAACTGACTCAATACGCGATGATCAATCTCATCTTGCGCTTGGCATTGAGTAATAAGAGAAAAACAATCCCAGCGATGAATGTTCATAGGATCGGCGTATCGATTGATACACTCTGCACCTGTGACGCCAACGACGATATCTGTAGAGAGAGGAATGCAAGGCTCATGCCTAGACGGGGCTTTTATTGGTCTATGCTTGGCGCCATCCGATTCAATAATTAAAACTGTGAAAGGGGATTTACTTTTAAGATCGTCAATCAGATTCGGGGTGACACCGGTCACTTTTTTATCAAAAGAATCTGAGGGTGAATGGACGCATTGTTGAAAACAAAATGTGATTGAAGCCTCATGTTTTTGCTGTTGAAGGCGAGATAATAAGGTTGAGCTTGAGTAATGGTTTAATGAGCTATCAATGTGATTGTTTATACTTTCGTCACTAACAAAATGATCAGCTTGGTGCGATTCTGGCATGTACATTTTTGTGGTGGTCGTGACCAAAACACAGTGACCTGCTTGTTGACATTGCCGCGCTAACCAAAAAGCCGAGCTAGTCTTACCGCCACCGCCCACTAGTGAGATTACAAGGGGCGCAGCCAAAGGATCCACTGCAGGTATTACCAAAGGGAATAGAGAGGGTAGTTGCCTTTTTAATTCAGTCATCGCAGTACCGTAACCATAATGTAGCCTTAATAGAGAAGCCAATGAAAAGAACAGAGACCCCCATAGAGTGCGTGATGCCCGCTGCAGGACTCTCATCGAGAATGGGGCAATGGAAATTGATGCTACCTTACAAAGGGCAAACAATCCTTGACCAAAGTATTGAAAATGCACTTACTTTTTGTAGTCGAGTCATTGTCGTTGCAGGCTATCGTGGTGAAGAGTTGCAACAACGATACCAAGATAATCGTGATGTATTAGTCGTGATGAACCCTCATTATCAACAAGGAATGTTTGGCTCAATTCAGCTGGGTGTGCAGCAAGTCAAAGGGGATTATTTCTTTATTTGTCATGGAGATATGCCCTGTATCGAACGCGATACTTACCAAGAACTGTGGAATAATCGTGGCGATTATACGTTGTTTCCAGGTACCAAGCACAAAGCAGGGCATCCGGTTCTCCTTAGTGCACAATTGATCGCTGATATTGTGTCTCAGTCACGAGATGGGAAGATGAAAAAAGTTATAAATCAAAAGGATGTTTGTTATTTGTCGCTGCAGTGTACACAGATATATCAAGACGTTGATACTCCCGAAGCGTATCAATACCTATTAGAGAATCAGTGATAGCCCCGCTGCTATCATTATGAGCAGCGATTATCATTTTGATACCATAAATTTCACCAATCCTAAAATTTCCCACTGTTTAAAAATTCGCCTCCTGCATCAAAAAAAACCGCAAAAATTAAAAAAAAAACCGTTACAAATCACATTCCTTCGTAAATGTTTTCATTTTTATAAAAGTGGGCCTGAAATCTGCCTAGTACTCTATTTAGTGTGCTTAGTAGCTTAGACAGTACTTTTTCAAAATGACGTTGAGAAGGAACATTCAATGAGTGGCTTTAATCAAATTGGTAAGCGTGTAACTCGTGTTGATGGTCAAGAGAAAGTGGAAGGAACGGCAATATATGGCAATGATATCCAATTGTCGGATATGCTTTATGGTGTCTGTCGATATGCCGACATTCCTGCAGGAAAGATCAGTAAAGTAGACATATCCGAGGCTGAAAAAATTCCAGGCGTGGCCCGTATCGCCTGTTTTAACGATATTCCGGGTGACCCTACTGCTGGAGTGATCATTAGAGATTATCTGCCGCTTGTAAATGATGAAGTATGCTTCATGGGTGATGTGGTTGCCATTGTTGCGGCTGAAACCTATGAAATCGCTTGTCAGGCGGTGGATGCCATTGTTGTAGAGTATGAACCGTATCTCCCTATCACCGATGTGCACGAAGCATTAAAGGAAGACGCAAGGTTAATCCACCCAGACAAAGAGTCTAACGTGGTCGCCAAGCATCATACCGAACGTGGTGATATTGAACTGGGACTGTCTAAAGCGGATCAAGTGATTGAACGGGTCTATCAGATTGGCTTCCAAGAGCATGCCTACATTGAGCCTGAATCAATCACCGCATATATCGATCCTACCAATAGTGATGTCATTCTAACGGGATCAATTCAAAACCCTCACCGAGTAAGAGGATTTGTAGCCAGTTACCTTGGGCTTAATCAATCAAAAGTGGATGTACGACGAGCCGTCATGGGGGGGTCGTTTGGTGGTAAAGATGACACCATCGATCATTTATCTTGTCGTGCCGGTTTAATGGCCATGCTGACAAAAAGAGCGGTTAAATTTACCTATACTCGTGAGCAATCCATTGTAGAAAGTAGCAAGCGTCACCCTTATCACATGACCTACAAAGTGGGTTTCAATCGTGATGGAAAAATTGAAGGGATGAAAATCAACATCATTGCAGACAGTGGTGCTTATGCTGCGTGTACGCCATTTGTAACGTGGCGTTCTGTGGTACAAGCTGCTGGTCCCTACGATATTGAGAACGTGCGTGTGGATGTTCAAGGCGTCTATACCAATAACACCTATTCAGGTGCTATGCGTGGATTTGGCTCCCCACAAATCGTTTACGCTAACGAGTCACTCATGGATGAAATCGCACAGATATGTGGTATCAGTGCCCTTGAGGTGAGAAGCAGAAATGCCATTAAACAAGATGGACACAGTATTACTAATCAGCAGTTTAGTAATCACACGGTATCCGTTGATGAAGTGTTAGAAAAAGCCGCTGAAAAATCCAACTACCTTGAAAAAATTGAAACCTTTAAAGCCCTAAATGCGTCGGATGACCCGAATAAATATGGAATCGGTTTGGCCGTGAGTTATCGCGGTTGTTCTATGGGAGCTGAAGGGGTCGATACCTCGTCAGGATTGGTTTCTGTGAACAGTGATGGCAGTATAAACATCTCAACAGGTGTGTGTGAGAATGGCCAAGGATTACAGACCACCATGGTACTGATCGTGGCGGAAGTGTTTGGCGTTAGCCTAGATGAGATAAGCTTTACTGAACCACCAACATCTATGATCTCCGATGGGGGGCCAACAGTCGCTTCACGCGCGACGGTTACTGGCGGTAACGCTATTAAACAGGGCGCTGAAACGGTAAAGGCCCGAATCTATGAGGTGATAGCTGAAGAGTTAGCAGTGTGCTCATTGGAAGAGACACAGTGGGTGAATGGCGAAATCAGAAACATAAACCAACCTGATCACTCGGTCACCTTCGCCTATGCGGTGAACAAAGCGAAGTGGGCGGGAGTCAACTTAGCGGCGTATGGTTGGTTTGATCAACCTGATATCAGTTGGGATGAAGAGAAAGGCAGTGGCAGCCCATATTTCACTTGGGTTTACGCGTGTCAGGTGGTTGAGCTAAAAGTCAATACAAGTACGGGCAAAATCGACTTACTGAATATTACGGCAGCACATGATGTTGGTCAGGTAATTAACCAGATTGGGTTTGAAGGACAGGTAACTGGTGGTATCGCTCAAGGCTTTGGTCTGGGCGTATTAGAAGATTACAACATTGAGAATGGCGAATTGAAGTCAGAAAACTTTGATAGCTACCTACTACCAACCATTAAAGATATCCCTAACATCAATATTATCGCGGTGGAAAACTATGATGTTGGCGGCCCATTTGGCGCGAAAAGTATTGGTGAACCAGCGACAGAACTAGCGGCAGCAGCGATTAATAATGCGGTTAGTTTTGCCCTTAACCAACGTTTTAGACAGCTACCTCTTACGTTAGAACAGGTAGTACTGGGTTACAATTTGAAAAAACCAGTTCGTCAGAGTGAGCTGTTAGCAACCAGCGAGCAGAAAAAACAGACTCAACGCATTACCGGCCTCAAATTGATCAACCCTGACTCACTGAATCACGCCCTTACCTTGATGGAGAGAGGCGACATCAAACCCATTGCGGGAGGAACCGATGTATTGGTTCAAGCCCGTTTGCATGCCGAACAGTCGACACTGGTCAATATCGCGAACCTGGAAGGGTTAAGTGAGATCGTGGAGACGGAGAGTGAGGTGATTGTTGGCTCAGGGGTAAACTTCAACCGCTTAGTGAAGCACCCTGCTATTCAGCAATACTTCCAGCTGCTGGCAACGGCGGCGCACACCATTGGTTCGAATCAGATCCGTAACCGAGCCACAGTGGGTGGTAATATTGTGAACGCAGCCCCTTGTGCTGACTCATTGCCGCCATTGATCGCTTATAACGCCCAAGTGGAGCTTCGTAGCGCAAACCATGTTCGTAAAATGCCGATCACCGAGTTTGTTACTGGCACGTACCGCACGGCGCTCGAGAGCGGGGAGTTATTAACCCGCATCATTATTCCTAAGCAGTTAATCAACGCACAACCGAACAAAACCTTCATCGAAAAATACAGCCAATTAGGTCGTCGTAATGCGCTTAATATTACCCGTTTGAGTTTGACTTGTATCATCGGATTTGATGAGCAAGCTAAGGTTGATTTCTGTCATTTGGTGGATGGCGCACTATTTAGCAAACCACAGCGTTTGATTGAGGTTGAGAATGCATTAATCGGTTCGACATTAACTCAAGAGCGTCTTGACCGAGCACAGAAGATCTTGCTGGACATGATTGATAGTGCGATTGGTGGACGCTGGTCTGCGAAATACAAACAACCCGTCTATTTGAATATGTTCAACGATCTGATGAAAGAAGTGGCTACCCAAGCAAATGAAGAGGCTTCGCTATGAACAAGATAAATCTAACCGTCAATGGCGTCATTCAGCAACTTGAAGTAGACGATAACTTTCGCTTACTGGACGTTGTCCGAGATCAACTTAAATTAACGGGCACCAAAGAGGGGTGTGCTGTCGGAGAGTGTGGGGCATGTACGGTGATTATGGATGACCAAGCCGTCTGCTCTTGCATGATCCTAGCGTCACAATGCGATGGCGCTGAAGTGACCACCATTGAAGGTGTCAAAGAGGACCCGGTAGCGAAAAAACTGCAAAATGCCTTTGTCACCGAAGGTGGCGTTCAGTGCGGATTCTGCACTCCAGGCGTGTTAATGAGCAGTAAAGCGCTGCTTGATGAAAGCCCTGACCCTTCAGAAACTGAAATATTAGATGCGCTAGAGGGAAACCTCTGTCGTTGTACTGGATATCAACCCATTTTAAATTCGATAAAATCTGTTATTAAGGAGCTCAATACCGATAAAGGATAGTACTGAATAACATTGTTTTTTAATTACGTTCCTCTTTGCTGAGTATCTCGGGTTTGTCACAGATACGAGGGGAGGAACCAACGCATTCAACTTTTGAGGCTACAACAATGAAGTTACTATATCAACTGAATGAAAAACCGCCGTATGGCATTACCTTTTTCCTTGCACTACAGCATATGTTAGCGTCCATTGGAGGCATCGTTGCTGTGCCTCTGATAGTCGGGGGAGCCATAGGGCTTCCACCCGGTGAGATCGTTACTTTAATCAGTGCCTCCCTATTGGTATCAGGTGTGGTGACAATAGTTCAATGTTTAGGGATAGGACCAGTTGGTATCCGTTTACCTGTGGTGATGGGGTCCAGTTTCGCCTTCTTAGGAACGTGTATCGCCATCGGTAGTAGCCAAGGGATGGGCAGTGTGATTGGCGCCGCTTTTGTGGGGTCGTTCATGGTTATTCTTGCCAGTTTCTATATGGATCAAGTAAAAAAGTTGTTCCCACCAGTGGTGAGTGGCGTTGTGGTAACGTTAATCGGCTTAACTATCATGCCAGTGGCCATGAACTGGATTGGTGATGCGCCAGCCGGTGACATGAGCTTTGCTTCACTGCCAAAAATCTTTTTAGCAGCATTCTCGTTAGCCGTGGTTATTGGGGTGTCAGTCTATTGTAAAGGGGCTATTGCTGCATCGGCCATTGTGGTGGGTTTAGTGGCGGGTTACATTGTTGCCATACCACTTGGTATGGTCAGCATGGATCAACTTTATTCGGCATCTTGGTTTGCACTACCTGAACCCTTTAAATATGGGATGACCTTTTCCTTACCCGCTATTATCAGTATGACGCTGGTTTATGTGGTGGTGGTGGCAGAGGCCACGGGAGACTTTATGGCGCTAGGGAGTAACTGTCATAAAGAGGTGACAGGTAAAGATTTACGCCGTGGTTTACTAGGGGATGGTCTTGGTAGTACCTTTGGTGCCATCATGACAGCAATGCCTGTCGCGAGTTTCAGCCAAAACGTCGGTATCGTTGGTATCAGTGGGGTAGCAAGCCGATTTGTGGTCGGTGTTGCAGGTGGCTTGTTGATTTTAGCGGGCCTATTTCCTAAAGTCGCGGCCTTAGCCGTCACAGTGCCGAAACCGGTTCTGGGCGGAGTTGGTTTTGTGATGTTTGGTATGATCGCCTATGCGGGGATCAGAATGCTGCTTAATGTCACCGACTCAAGACGTAATGCCTTAGTGGTGTGTGTTGGTTTGGCATCAGGTATGGCAGTCACATTAGAGCCAAACCTACTACAACATTTTCCAAAAGATCTGAAAATGCTGTTCCATTCAGGGATCACTACCGGAACGTTAGCTACGGTTGTACTTAATCTTATTTTACCTCGTTCTAAAAAGAGTAAAGAGATAAGTGAAAAGAACAAAGACGCTGACATCACAGCAAAAGGGATGTTAACAAAGGCGAAAAGTAATCCGTAACGTAACGCGTCAATAAGTGAGGTATTTGGCACCTTATTCGTATACTCAAGTCGCACTGTCGAGGCTTGAATATGAATAAGGTGCTTTTTTATCGGCTATTGATAATGGTGCTGATAGATATCAAAGTGATACTTTGGTATTAAATTGATACTCCCACCGAGGTGACTAAGAATCATACGCATTTCGCTCAATAACCTGAGTGAAAAAGCACATCGAAATAGAGTGCTTAACCTCACACAATCCGCAAATTCTTGACCTTCATCACGAAACCTTCCCTTTAAAACCCGTTTGACGAAGTTTGGCGCAGTAGTTGCAATTTTAGTCGTGACTATAAGAATTTTAACGCTATTACAACACTTTAATTATCATACACGTGGCACATAGACGTGCTGGCTGTGTACTGAAAGGAGATTTACAATGGGTGACATCATGCGTCCCGTACCGTTTGGTGAGCTTCTCAAGAGAATGTTTTGCGAGTACAAAGAGAGCCGGTCAATTTTTGGTATTCCAGAGAAGCAATTTTATAACAAGAAAAACTCAGACGAGTTATCCGTTTGGAATGAGAATTGTGAAACTCCCGTAGGCCCTGCCGCGGGTCCTCATACACAGCTCGCACAGAACATCATCTGTTCATGGCTTGCTGGTGGTCGTTTTATGGAGTTGAAAACCGTTCAGAAAATGGATCAGCTTGAAATTGCTAAGCCTTGTATTGATGCAGAAGATGAGTGTTTCAATACTGAATGGTCAACCGAGTTTACCCTAATCAAAGCGTATGATGAGTATCTAAAAGCTTGGGTTGCTTTACACCTGTTAGAAGCCCTATTCCGCAAAGGAGAAGAGCGTGCATTCATTTTCAATATGAGTGTAGGGTACGATTTAGACGGCATTAAAACCGCACCGATGCAAAAATACATCCACGACATGTTGGATTCAAGTAAGCATCAAGATTTTGAAAAATACGTGAATGAATTATCACGGTTTATTACCGATCCTGATTTCATCGCTGATCATGCATCTGAGTATACGGAAGCGGAACTTAAAGCGATTGCCAACAACGTGAGCTCAGAACTTACTCGAGGCGTTACGCTTTCAACCATGCACGGCTGTCCACCGAACGAGATCGAAGCGATCTGTCGTTACATGATTGAAGAGAAGAAGATCAATACGTTTGTAAAACTGAACCCAACGTTACTTGGCTTTAAACGTGTTCGTTCGATTTTGGATAACGCAGGCTTTGATTACATCGCATTAAGCGAAGAGTCATTCAGCCATGATCTACAGATTGATGATGCAAAAGCGATGTTACATAGACTGGTTGATTTGGGTAAAACCCATGACATCGGCTTTGGCGTTAAGCTTACCAATACACTGGGCACATTAAACAAAAAAGGGCGTTTACCGGACAAAGAGATGTACATGTCTGGTCGAGCACTGTTCCCATTGTCAATTAATGTGGCTCTTGAGCTCTCTCGTGAGTTTAATGGTCAACTGCCTATCTCTTATTCGGGTGGCGCAAGCAAGTTTAACATCAAAGAGATTTTTGAAACTGGTATCCGTCCAATTACCATGGCGACCGATCTGCTTAAACCTGGTGGTTATATGCGCTTGGCAGATTGCGCTAAAGAGCTAGAAGGTAGCAGCGAGTGGGGCATGGCATCTATCGATTTGGTGAAGCTTGAAGTATTAGCTGCTAAATCTCTCGTTGCTGATTACACCCAGAAAGAGTGGCGTGGACCTGAAGAGATCTCTGTTAAGAAACAGCTACCATTGACTGACTGTTATGTTGCGCCTTGTGTAACGGCGTGTCCAATCAGTCAAGATATCCCTGAATACATCCGCTTAATGGGCCAAGGCAAGCACACTGAAGCGCTAGAGATCATCTACGCACGTAATGCCCTACCTGCCATCACGGGACACATTTGTGATCACCAGTGTCAGTACAACTGTACCCGTCGTGACTATGAAGGTGCACTGAACATTCGTGAAATGAAGAAAGTGGCGCTAGCAAAAGGGTGGGAAGGTTACAAAGCGAAGTGGCATCAAAACGCACTCGATACCACTAAGCATCCTGTTGCCGTTATTGGTGCCGGCCCAGCAGGTCTATCTGCAGCGTACTTCATGGCACGAGCAGGTTACCCGGTTACTGTGTTTGAGAAGGAACAAACGGCTGGTGGTGTGGTTAAAAACATCATTCCACAGTTTAGAATTCCAGCAGAAACCATTGAGCATGACATCGATTTTGTTAAGCAACATGGTGTGACTTTCGAATATGGCTGTAATCCAGATCTTACTGTTTCAGCACTGAAAGAGAGCGGTTTCAAGTACGTCTGTCTAGGAATAGGTGCCGATAAAGGCAACCCAATCTCGCTCTCTGGTGAGAATACCAATGTCTTTAAATCTCTAGAGTTCTTACGCAGCTTTAATGATGGTGAGTTTGCAGGTAAAGCGGAAAGCTTAGGCAAACACGTAGTTGTAGTCGGTGCGGGTAACACAGCGATGGACAGTGCGCGTGCCGCATTGAAAGTGGATGGCGTAGAGAAAGTGACTATCATCTACCGCCGTACTCTTGCTGAGATGCCTGCATACAAAGAGGAGTATGAAGAAGCGGTTAAAGATGGCGTGCAATTCATGTTCTTAACTAATCCTGAAGCGTTTGAAGCTGATGGTAAGTTGACAGCCCGTGTGATGAAACTAGGTGAGCCTGATGAGAAAGGTCGTCGTCGTCCACTTGCAACGGATGAAACGGTTGAGCTTCAAGCTGATGCACTGATTACCGCGATTGGCGAGCAGAGTAACTGTGACACATTGATTCGTATGGGTGTGCCAATGGGTTGCGACGGTTGGCCGCTAGTTGACGTTGATACTGGTGAAACTGGTGTCGAAAATGTCTTCTTAATGGGCGATGCAAATACAGGTCCTTCGTCAATTGTTTCTGCTATATCTGGTGGTAGAAAAGCAGCCACCGCTATTTTAGAGCGCGAAGCGAAAGAGGATGAACAGTTAGACGCAACGCAAGCGGTTGATGTTGCTGATGTCTATGATCGTAAAGGTGAAATCCAAGTTAAATTGATCGAAGCTGAAGAGTTAGAAGCCGCTGATCATGACGCCTTTATTGAGCAGGAAGCGCAACGCTGTTTAGAATGTTCATACGTATGTAGCAAGTGTGTGGATGTCTGTCCAAACCGTGCCAACATTTCACTGCCGATTCCGGGCTTCAAAGATAAGTTCCAAACATTGCACCTAGATGCTTACTGTAATGAGTGTGGTAACTGTGCTCAGTTCTGCCCTTGGGATAGCAAGCCATACAAAGACAAGTTCACAATCTACAACCTAGAAGCGGATTTCCAAAACAGCACCAACAGCGGCTTCTTTGTTAACGGTTCAAGTGTTCTGCTACGTGCGGGTGGAGAAATTTACCGTACTACGATCAATGATAAGAGTGAAGTTGACCTGCCGAAATCATTGAAAGATGAATCAACAATGATCAGTTACGTTCATGCAAACCACAACTACCTATTGGGTGCAGTGGAACTTTAATAAGGATAACAGCATGTTAATACTTAAAAATGCAACAGCTATCCAGATTGAGCCTGCGCTCATCAAGGAAGGCGTAGATATTGTTATTGATGGGGCTCTGATTAAAGAAGTCGGCCAAAATCTAACTGCTAAGTACCCAAATGCGATAGTGAAAGAGATGAATCGAAAAGTGGTGATGCCGGGTATTGTCTGCTCGCACAACCATTTCTACTCGGGGTTAGCACGTGGCATCATGGCAGACATTAAACCTAGCCCTGATTTCATCTCAATATTGAAGAACTTGTGGTGGAGAATGGACCGCGCACTTGACGAAGAGGCGGTTTACTACAGCGGGCTTATCTGTTCACTGGAAGCGGTGAAAAGTGGTTGTTCATCAGTGATTGATCATCACGCTTCGCCAAATTACATTGCCGGTTCATTGAATACGTTACGCAAAGGGTTCCTCAAAGCAGGTTTGCGTGGCATGACTTGCTATGAAACGACCGATCGTAACCACGGCATGAAAGAGATGATGGCGGGTGTGGAAGAGAACATCAACTTCGCGAACCTGATTGATAGTGAGAAAGCCAGCGGTAATAGCCCGTATCTTGTTGAGTCCCACATCGGTGCTCACGCCCCGTTTACTGTGACTAATGAAGGGTTATCTATGATGGCGGAAGCGGTACAGGCAACAGGACGTGGGATTCACGTTCACGTCGCCGAAGACCGTTATGATGTGACACACAGCCACCATCATTACGATCAAGACATTGTTGAACGTTTAGACAGCTTTGGCTTGATCAATGAGAAGACATTGCTAGCACATGGTCTGTTCTTATCTGACCGTGATATCGATATCTTAAATGCGAAAAACGGTTTCTTAGTCCATAACGCACGTTCAAACATGAACAATAATGTGGGCTACAACCAGAAAATAACTCGCTTCAAAAATGTAGCATTAGGTACCGATGGTATTGGTGCAGACATGCTTGAAGAGCTTAAATTCTCGTTCTTTAAACATCGTGATGCGGGTGGTCCATTATGGCCTGATAGTTTTGCGAAGAGCTTGTGGAATGGTAATGAAATTCTGGCAAGGAACTTTGGCGCCAAGTTTGGCCGCTTAGATGCGGGCAATAAAGCGGATTTAACCATCTTAGATTATACAAGCCCAACACCGTTTGAGGCAGATAATCTAGCGGGTCATATCGCTTTTGGCATGAATGCAGGGAACGTAAACAGTGTCATGGTTGAGGGTAAATTCAGCTATGAAGACCGAGCTTTCCCATTTGATATCGAACCAATTTACGCTGAGGCTAGAAAGGTAGCTAAGCGTGTTTGGAACACAATGGATCAACTAAACTAATGTGAGGTTTGGTTATGGACGCAGTTAATACTAAGTTTAAGTGGCAAGAAGCTACTGGAGAAGCGAAGTATATAGCTGACCGTCATTATGAAGGCGTACTTGAGGGGCGATTTTATCGCTCCTCATGTCCTCGCGGCATAATTAAAACGGTCGAAATCCCAACGCTACCAGCAGGTTATCACCTGTTTGGTGCCGAAGATGTACCTGGACAAAATGCATTGCCAATCGTTGAAATCGATTGGCCTGCGTTTGCGGAAAAAGAAGTTCGATATGTCGGTCAGACGATATTTTTACTCGTCGGTCCGGACCCTAAAATTATTGAACAGCTACTCGAAAAAATAGACGTAGAGTACCTCCCTCAAACCCCTGCTTATACTATCCCTCAATCCAAGTTTGCCTTAGACGGGCCTATTCACGGAAGTAATAATCTGTTTGACAGTCATGTGCTCAATAAAGGCGATATTGTTGAGGGATTTTCCAACGCTGTCACTGTGATTGAAGAGCAGTGCGAGACGGGTTATCAAGAGCACATCTATCTTGAAACACAAGGTGTTGTGGGTTATCCCAAAGATGGAAAAGTGGTGGTTGAAGGTTCAATGCAGTGTCCTTGGTATGTGCATCACTGTATGGCCGTAGTGCTTGGACATGATCGTGTAAGAGCGATTCAGTGCCCAACAGGCGGCGCGTTTGGTGGTAAAGAGGATTACCCTGATGTATTGGCGGGTCCGTTAGCTGTTGCGGTTGAAAAACTGCAACGCCCAATTCGAGTGATTCTTGAGCGCAGTGAAGATATTGCGTTTACCTCCAAGCGACATCCCGCGAGTTTCCATTACCGTACCGGACTTGATGCCAATGGTAAAATTGTGGCGATGGAGATAAATATAGACATTAATTGTGGCGCCTTTTTGAGTCTGTCGGGGATTGTCCTACAACGCTCAATTACCACCGCAACCAATGTGTACGATATTCCTAATGTCCGAGTTAATGGCAATGCCTGGGCAACCAATACCGTGCCAACTGGTGCATTTAGAGGATTTGGGTCACCACAAACCTGCTTTGGCATTGAAACTCACATGAATCATGTGGCTAAAAAAATCGGACAAGATCCTGCTTTCTTTAAACAGCAACACTTCTTAACCTCTGAAGCTACCTCGTTAACCGGCGGTACTATTTTTGGCGATTTAGTGCTGGACAAAATGATGGATCGAATCGAAACGTTATCGGAATATCGCAATAAAGTCGACCAATACAGCCATCATCCAAAGCGAAGTGAGAAATGCCGAGGAATTGGAATGGCGGTATTCCAGCATGGCTGTGGTTTTGCCGGTGATCTGGAAGATGTGTTGGTTAACGCAAAAGTAACCATCATTAAACAAGCCAATAATCAAGTTCATATCTTGGCATCCAATACTGATATGGGGCAAGGGCTAAGTTTGACTTTCCGAAAAATCGTAGCGGAAAATCTAAAACAACCTATAGAAACGGTATTCTTGGATACACCGGATACGGCAAAGGTCCCTGACTCTGGGCCAACCGTCGCATCAAGATCCATCGTTATTGTTGGTTATTTACTTGAAAAAGCAGCGAAGAGGTTATGTGCAGCATGGGTTGATGGCGAGCATATCGAAATCAATGAAGCTTACCGTAAACCTGACTATCACGTTTGGGATCAGCAGAATTACCAAGGCAATGCTTATCAAGTGGTAAGTTACGGCGTTAACGTGGTTGAAGTCGAAGTAGACATGGCGACGGGTCAAACGGAAATCATCGGTGCTTATGGGGTATTTGATATCGGTAAAGCGATCGATGAGCAGGTCTTTAAAGGACAAATTGACGGTGGCATGGTGCAAGCGCTTGGTTATGGAAGTTGCGAAAAAATGGAGCTGACCGACAAAGGAATATTTGCCCAACGAACCATGGCGGATTATGTGATACCTACCGCATTGGATGTGCCGACTATTGAGAGTGATTTGGTTGATAACCCTTATCCATATGGTCCTAGCGGAGCTAAAGGAGGTGGAGAGTTGACCCATAATGGAGCTGCAGCAGCATACGCAGCAGCTGTTGAGTGTGCGATCAATCGACCATTCTCTTCCATTCCTGTCACCGATGAAAAGGTGTTTGAAGCACTAAGAGGTAGTGATCATTATGATAGTTGAATTTTATCTCAATGATAAATTAACTCAGGTCGAATCTGAGCCCATGCAATCCGTATTGAATGTATTGCGTGATGACTTGAACAACACCGCGAGCAAAGAGGGGTGTGGCGAAGGTGAATGTGGGGCCTGTTCGGTATTATTAAATGGCGAACTGGTGAATGCGTGCATGACGCCTATTGCTCAGGTAGAAGGGGAACACATTACAACACTTGAAGGATTAAGAGAGACCGTCAAAGGGAAGTGCATCATTAACGCTCTGCTTGAAGCAAAAGGGGTTCAATGTGGTTTCTGTACTCCTGGTATGGTGTTGGCGCTCTATGTATTAATGGAGCAGAAATACAACAGCCATGCGGACGGGTTATCAGAGTTGGAGATCCGCACCGCATTATCAGGCAACCTGTGCCGTTGTACGGGTTACAGCATGATTGTTGATGCCGCAAAAATCGCATGGCGAAAATGGGGGGAGTTATGACAGTCAGTTATCGACCCGAGTCGCTGGAGGTTGTGTTAGATAAGCTAGCACAGGCAAAACATACCCTGTTCGCTGGTGGTTCTGATCTCATGGTTCAGCACAGTGCACGACCAGGGATCCCTCCAGAATATAATGAAAACGTAATCTTTTTAGATGCGATTACGTCATTAAAAGAGATAAAAGCGATAACAGTAAAAGGAGACCGTTATATCAGTATTGGGGCAGGAGCCAAACTCCATCAAATAGAGAGTGATCCATTAGTCCCAGAGATACTGCAACAGAGTGTTGGTAGTATCGCGGCACCTGCCTTGAGGAATCGAGCGACACTCGCAGGCAATATCTGCAATGCGTCACCGGCTGCGGATTCACTGCCTGCCCTGTATGTGCTTGAGGCGCTAGTGATACTTGCTAGTGTGGATGGAGAACGTACGGTGGCCATCAGTGATTTTATCACCGCACCTGGAAAAACGATAATCGCTGAAAATGAACTGCTTATTGCAGTACTCATTCCTAATGTAGAGTGGCCTATCAGTTTTTATCACAAGGTAGGAACCCGAGCAGCAAATGCTCTTACTAAGTTATCTGTGGTGGGAGTTGCAAAGGTTGTTGATGATGTCATGGTTGATTGGCGCATTGCCTTTGGTGCTGTTGGCCCTACGGTGATCCGATCAACCGAGATAGAGAAACTGTTATGCCAACAACCGCCAACGGCATTGATACAAGAGAGATTGGTCAATAAGGTGGTTAACGCCTATGGTGACATTATTAAACCTATTGATGATCAACGCTCTACAGCTAGTTATCGTCACGGTGTTTCATTAGCACTGTTGAAACGTTGGTTGAACCAATTAGCCGACCAATAATCAAGATGAAACGCCTATCAAGGCTATCAATATCAAATTGATAGCCTTTTTTCTTATTTTGATAAAAAACCTCTCAGAAAATCATATTTGGTATTGGATTTAATTTTCGGCACACATTGGATTATGAATTTTTGCGTCATAAACAGCATAAATTCGCTGAAAAACGAACAAATCACGACCAATATCACATTATCTTTAGTTAGTTTGTTATCAACAAATTTTGGCTTAAATGTTGCTATTTAGTACTTAAGAAGCTGCTGATATGAGCGGATATTTTTAAATTAGAAGAAGCTACTGATTTTAAATTACGTAAGATTCAAAAAGGTAACCACAATGATTGAACATTATTTACAACCAAACTCTACAGCTCAAGCCCTCCAATTGGCAAAAGAACATGCGGGTGTGTCAACTTGGTTTTCTGGTGGTTCTAAGCTTAATGCAGCGCCAACCAAAACAAACAAAACTGTTGCCATTTCGCTAGATAAATTGGACCTTGATAAGATCGAAATGAATGAAGAAGCGCTGCATATAGGCGCAACGTGCAACATTCAAACATTGATCGATCATGAACTCACGCCTTCTGCACTTAAACAAGCGGCAGGGTTTATTTACTCAAGACACGTTCGTAATCAAGCGACGATTGGTGGAGAGATTGCCGCTAAACAGAGTGAAGCTCTTATTGTGCCAGCACTGTTTGCACTTCGTGCCCGCGTGATTCTTGCTGATGATCGTGAATTGAACGTTGAAGAATATATCAATGCAGACGAAAGAGAATTAATTGTTAAAGTCATCATTCCAAACCCTCAAATTGCGTGTATCGGGTATAACTTAACACGTTCTGCAGCAGGCCTATCCGTAATGACTGCCGCAGTTTCTATTGATGAAAATGGTAACAAAATCATCGCCATTGATGGTGTGTCTACGAAATATAATGGAAATGCCACGCCAGTACGTTTACGTGATCTGGAACTTCAAGATCTGAAAGGTGAATTGTTAGAGCAAGCTGTTTCTGAAGCCGTACACCCCGTAGAAGATTTATGTGGCGGCGTTGCGTATAAACGTTATGTTGCTGGCGTTATCATTACCGATCTACTTGCAGAATGTCAGCAGTTAGCAAAGGATATTTAATCATGACTATTACTTTTACATTAAATGACCACCTACAAACAATACAATGTGAGCTAGGTGAGAACGTTCAAACGCTACTACACGGTTTAGGTTATCACTCCGTTCGTAATAGTGATGATGGTTTTGGTTTTGCAGGTTCAGACGTTATTTTACTGAATGGAAAACTGGTTAATGCCTCAATGCTGATAGCAGCTCAATTACAAGATAAGTCTGTAGTGACTGCGGAATCTCTAGGCGAATGGAATCAACTTAGCCTAGTTCAACAAGCGATGATCGATGTTGGTGTTGTACAGTCAGGGTATAACGATCCCGCATTGGCATTGATTTTGACTGAGTTACTTGAGAGAGACGCGCAACCATCACGTGATGTGATTGATGATGCGCTGTCAGGACTGTTCAGTCGTGATGCAGGTTATCAACAGTTTTATGAAGTGGTAGAACTGGCAACCAATCGAATGAAAGATCCTAGCTACACTAAACAGTTTGCGCCTGAGTTTCGCGAAGAGCTTAATGTTGTTGGCAAAAATAGCCCGAAAATAGACTCGGCAGTTATGGTTCAAGCTAAGCCATGTTATGTGGAAGACAGAATTCCTGCTAATGCATGTGTTATTAAAATGCTACGTAGCCCACACGCTAGCGCATGGATCACTGAATTAGACGTATCAAAAGCGGAAGCGCTTCCGGGTGTTGTTTCTGTCATCACTCATAAAAACTGTCCCGATGTACCTTATACCCCAGGCGGACAAAGTGCGCCAGAGCCATCGCCACTTGATCGCCGTATGTTTGGTCAAAAACTGCGTCATGTTGGTGATCGTGTAGCGGCTGTTGTAGCGGAAAGCGTTGAGATCGCAGAGCACGCATTAACGTTAATTGATGTTGAATATGACGTACTACAAGCGGTAATGAGCATTGATGAAGCGCGTGATGCTAATGCCCCTATCATTCATAATGAGCCAATCGAATATGGTGTAGGTGCTCCGGATGATCTTGCTGAGCAGAATGAGAATGCTGACCCACGTGAAGGAAAGTTAATCGTTAACTTCCCAATCGGGTGTTACCCACGTAAAAATATTGCCGCCAGTGTTCGTGGTCATATCGGTGACTTAGCGAAAGGTTTTGCAGAAGCTGACGTCATTATGGAACGTACTTACGAATCGAAACAGGTACAACAACTGCCAGTAGAAACGCACATCTGTTACAGCTACATGGATGGTGAGCGTTTAGTCATGCATGATGCGACTCAGGTGCCGTGGCATGTTCGTCGTCAAGTGGCGAAGATCCTAGGGATTAAACAGAACAAAGTACACATCGTCAAAGAGCGCGTAGGCGGCGGATACGGTTCGAAGCAAGATATCTTACTTGAAGACGTTTGTGCATGGGCGACATGGACAACTGGCCGTCCGGTCTATTTCCACCATACACGTGAAGAGGAGTTCATCTGTAATTCTACTCGTCACGTTGCTAAAGTTACGGTGAAACTTGGCGCGACCAAAGACGGTAAACTGACTGCGATTGATATGGAGTTCCTAGCCAATACTGGTCCTTATGGTAACCACGCGTTAACCGTACCTTCAAATGGCCCAGCGCTCTCTTTACCACTTTATCCTTGTGATAACGTTGATTTCCGCGTAACAACTTACTACTCAAATATCTGTCCTACCGGTGCATATCAGGGCTACGGTGCGCCAAAAGGTAACTTTGCGTTAACCATGGCGATGGCGGAACTGGCAGAAGAGTTAGGCATTGATCATTTAGACATGATTGAAACTAACCGGGTTGTTGAAGGCCAAGAGTTGAAGATTTTGGCGGCGATTGGTGAAGGTAAAATGCCGACATCGACTCCTAAAGTGCACAGCTGTGCCTTGAAAGAGATTCTACGCGAAGGTCGTAAATTGATTGATTGGGATTCACCTAAGGCGTCAAATGGTGATTGGAAGGTAGGCCGTGGTGCTGCCATTATTCAGCAGAAATCAGGCATCCCAGATATCGACCAAGCAAACTGTAGCATGAAGATGGCTTCTGATGGTACCTTCATTATCCACTCAGGGGGTGCCGATATCGGGACCGGTTTGGATACGGTGATTGTTAAGTTGGCAGCGGAAGTGTTGAGTTGTCCACTGGATGATATCACCATCCACTCTGGCGACACTGATCACGCCCCATTTGATAAAGGTGCATACGCTTCTTCAGGAACGTGCTTCTCTGGCAACGCGGCGAAACTTGCAGCGGAAGCAATGAGAGAGAAAATCTTGAAATACGGTGCTGAATTGCTAAAAGAGCCGGTTGAAGATGTCACCATTGTTGCACCTGGCTTAGTGAAAGGTAAAACAGGCGCAACAGTCAGCTTCTTCGATATTGCTCATACTGCTGAGAGTGGCACAGGTTGGGGACAGTTATTAACCAACGGTTGCTTTACAACGTCTGAGTTCGCTTTCCCATATGGTGCTAACTTTGCTGAAGTAGCGGTCAACACTCGTACGGGTGAGATCAAGCTGGATAAATTCCATGCGCTATTAGACTGTGGTACACCGGTCAACCCAGATTTGGCGCTAGGTCAGATTTACGGTGCTAGTATGCGAGCGATTGGTCATAGTATGAGTGAAGAGCTGATTTATGATGATAACGGTAGCCCATTAACACGCGATCTGAAGAGCTACGGCGCACCAAAAATTGGTGATATCCCAACTGAGTTCAAAGCGGTATTAGTACCGAGTGATGATCCTGTAGGGCCTTATGGCGCGAAATCTATCTCTGAGATTGGTGTGAATGGTGCAGCACCAGCGATTGCATCTGCTATCCATGATGCGTGTGGCGTGTGGTTACGTGAGTGGCACTTTACACCAGAAAAAATCTTGAAAGGGTTAAATAAAATATAAAAAACCTCAAAGCGGTCTTTTGCATCTCTGTGAAAGACCGCTTTTTTATTATTGATAAAAACAATTATAATTATGAAATAAAGTTTAGAGGGTATTATGGAATTTTCACACGCAGTAAAAGCAATTCGTGGGACACTATTAGATATCGCGAAAGTGGTCGATAAACCGGAAGAAATTGAAGAGAACTTACGTTATATAGAAGATGGATTAATGCTAGTCGAACATGGCCGCATTAAGTGGGTAGGACAGTGGGAAGATGGAAAGCACTTAGTTCCTGCCACTGTTCGTATTCGTCACTATCCTGGCAAAATGATCATGCCGGGTTTTGTGGATACTCATATTCACTATCCGCAAGCTGAAATGATGGGGGCTTATGGGGAGCAGCTGCTGGAGTGGCTTGAAAACTACGTTTTTCCTACGGAAGCCAGATACGCAGATAAAGAGTACGCACGCGAAATGTCGAACTTCTTTATCAAACAATTATTAAGAAATGGCACCACAACTGGGCTAGTGTTTGGTACGGTACACCCAGAATCTGTTGATGCACTGTTCGAATCTGCTGAAAAAATCAATATGAGAATCATCGCGGGTAAAGTGATGATGGACCGAAACGCACCTGATTATCTACTCGATACTGCCGATATCAGCTATAACCAAACCAAAGAGTTGATTGATAAATGGCATAAAAAAGGTCGCGCGTTATACGCCATTACACCTCGTTTTGCTCCTACTTCAACCCCTGAACAGCTTGAGATGGCCGGTAAGTTAAAAGCAGAATACCCGGATACTTATGTTCATACGCACCTGTGTGAGAATAAGAATGAAATCTCATGGGTTAGAGATTTATACCCAGAACGCTCAAGTTATTTAGATGTCTATCACCACTATGGACTGACTGGTTCGAAGAGTGTGTTTGCACACTGTGTTCATTTAGAAGATGAAGAGTGGGACTGTTTAGCAGAAACGGATTCAGCCATCGCATTCTGTCCAACCTCTAACCTCTATTTGGGCAGCGGTTTATTTAGACTGCAAGAAGCTTGGAAGCGTAATATTCGAGTGGGTATGGGAACCGATGTTGGTGCTGGAACCACTTTTAACATGTTACAAACCTTGAATGAAGCCTACAAAGTGATGCAGCTACAACAGTATCGTTTACCGGCGTTTGAGGCATTTTACTTGGCAACATTAGGTGGTGCTAAGTCACTTTCACTGGACCACTTAATTGGTAACTTTGAAGTCGGTAAAGAAGCGGATTTTGTCGTCATCGATCCCTGTGCCACCCCACTGCAGCAGCTTAGGTTCGATAACTCTAAGTCCTTAGCAGATGAACTATTTATTTTAATGACATTAGCGGATGATCGCAGCATTTATCGCACCTATGTAGATGGTCGATTGGTATACGAACGCAGCTAATGATGTAAAGACAGTTACCCTATTTCAATTGCAATTAGTACATACGAAGGAAGGCGAATGCACATCTGTGTCATTGCCTCACCCTTTGTTATGGATGATAAACTAGAAGGAATACATGATGTCTGATAATAGTAGTGTACATAATGCGCAACCCGAAGCAGAAATGGACCCGCAACCAGTAGGTCTTAGTTCATTAGATAGTTATTTTGAAATAACACAACGAGGGAGCAGCGTTAGAAAGGAAGTTCTAGCGGGTGTGACCACATTCTTGGCCATGGTGTATTCGGTAATTGTTGTACCGAGCATGCTAGGGGCAGCAGGTTTTGACCCTGGTGCAGTCTTTATTGCAACCTGTATGATTGCCGCATTCGGTTCTCTATTAATGGGTCTGTGGGCGAAACTGCCTATGGCTATTGGTTGTGCCATCTCATTAACAGCGTTCACCGCGTTTAGTTTAGTGTTAGGGCAGGGGATAAGCATTCCTGTTGCTCTTGGTGCTGTATTCTTGATGGGTGTGGTGTTTACGGCAATTACCGTAACAGGCGTACGTCAATGGATCTTAACTAACTTACCGTATGGTATTGCACACGGTACTGGTATTGGTATTGGTCTGTTTTTATTGCTTATTGCTGCAAATGGCGTGGGTTTAGTGGTTAAAAATGAATTTGCCGGATTGCCTGTGCATTTAGGTGAATTTACTTCACTACCCGTAATCATGTCAATCATTGGTCTTGCCGTGATTATTGGCCTTGAAAAGCGACGTGTCCCTGGTGGGATTCTACTCGTGATTGTTGCTATTTCTGTATTCGGCTTAGCGTTTGACCCTAATGTGAAATATCAAGGATTCTTTGCCATGCCTACATTTGGTGGTGAAAACTCGTTGATTGGGACCATGGATGTGATGGGTGCACTTAACCCGATTATCATTCCAAGTGTATTGGCACTAGTAATGACCGCTATCTTTGATGCGACCGGTACGATACGTGCGGTAGCCGGACAAGCCAACTTATTGGATAAAGATGGGCAGATCATCAATGGTGGCAAAGCACTGACGTCTGACTCAGTCAGTAGTATTTTTGCTGGTATGGTCGGCGGGGCACCAGCGGCGGTATACATTGAATCAGCAGCAGGTACCGCGGCAGGTGGTAAAACAGGGTTAACCGCGACAGTGGTCGGCGGCTTATTCTTATTGATGCTATTTTTAGCACCTATCAGCTATTTAGTTCCTGCATATGCGACTGCTCCTGCACTTATGTACGTAGGTCTTTTGATGCTGAGTAACGTGACGAAACTGAACTTTGATGACTCAGTCGATGCGCTTTCAGGGCTAATGTGTGCAGTATTTATCGTACTTACCGGCAACATTGTTACTGGTATCATGCTCGGATTCAGTTCGTTGGTTGTTGGTCGTTTAGTATCCGGTGACTGGAAGAAATTGAACCTAGGTACAGTATTAATTGCGATCACACTGGTGATTTTCTACGCCGGTGGTTGGGCCATCTAGTAGGTAATTAATTTTGGTGCCACAGTGTCATACTGTGGCATCTCATCCCCAATACTTGCGCCAATGTAAGTCGGGTCAGTGACGTAATATCTCTCACCTTCCAGCATCACATATTTTCCAGACACGCCACTATTATTAGTAAAAGCAACCGCAGCAGCAAGGTGTCCCGGATAGTGTAGACCCACGGTTTTCAACCCCACCACTTCTTCGACTAAGAAAGAGAACAGAAAAGCGCGATCTTCACAATCAGCGGCACGCAACATTAAGGTGTGCATTGGCGCTGCATAGTACTCTTCTCCCCATTGATCCACATCGAGTTCATACTCGAAACCAAATTGAATCAAACTTAAAATTGTTTGTACTTGGACTCGTTCAGGCTTGCCATCCAATGCTTGTTTTAGTTGATCCACCAGACTTAAGTAGTTGGCGGAGGTTGGATGCGCCTTAAAGTACCAATTGAATTCGAGTTGAGGGTGGTGGCGATAATACTCGTTAAGCTGTGAGTAAACAAAGTAACTTAATTCTGTGTCGTTTTTATCATCTTTCAGAGTGTGCTTTTGGCTAGAGAGTTGAGTGCTAACAAGTGGCTTACTAAAAGAGAAATCAAAACTCTTTTTGTCACCGCTATCTTGTTGGTAGGTATAGAGCGAGTTCATTGGCTGCTTACCAATTAACGTGTAATAAGTAACATCATTAGAGGTGATGGACTTTTTACTGAATATTTTCTGTTGGCTGGGAATGAGTAAGAAAATATCACTATTGTCATAACCCAAACGCACGTCATAACCCATATCTAGCAACAGCGCCCATACAATAAATTGACTATTATTCTCGTTATTGTTGGTTAGCTGTTTGGCGTATATATCAGTGACAGAGATAAGTGCCCAATCGGGTAAGTCGTATTCGTTAGCATAGTGTTTTAGAGTAACAGATGCTTGGTGGATCGAGGTGATATTTTGTGCCCAGGTATCTGCAATCACATCACTCGACGGTGTGTTTATGGGATTATTCCAAGACTCTAGTTCTGGCAATTGAAAAGAGAGGCCTAAGTAATCGAATTGAATACTGGAATCTTCAATAATCGGCTCAATCTCGGGTAACGGTTCAGGTTCGGGTATCGGTACCACAGGAGAAGGTATTGGAATGTCGATAACAATTTCTGGAATAGGAGTGAGATCCGGTTGCGGTGTTGTTGGTTCGGGTGCGACAGGAGGAATATCTATTTTGGGTTCAGTAAACGCTTTTTTCCCGGCTTGGGTACGCATGTCTTCCCAATCTTTTTTCAATGCATCATGGAACGCTTTTTGATCGCTAGTTAAGTAGTCGAGGTATTCAGCTTGTCGCTCTTGTTTCCACTTTTTAAACTCTTCAGAAGTAGCAAAACTGGACGAGGCGAAAATCACAGCAGAACAGATTAACGCATAAGGTAGATAGTGACTGAACCGACGACTAAACATAGTGTTATCTCTTGATAGTGGAGCCTAGATCTAGGCTCCATAATTATCGATAAATTATTGGGTTAGGGCTCGTTGCTTTCTTAACTCTTCAATTTTTGACGCCATCTCTTCGTGTGACTTTTTACCTTGGAATTGCTGCCACGCGGCTTCATCATTGGCCATGCTAGTACGAATCGCATTTTGTGATTTAGCGACTAAATTCTCTTCATCAATAGCAACCCAAATATAAACTTCTCCTTGAGGTCCAACGATTCGTCTAACAATGCGTGAGCCCATTAGGGATTCATCGGTAAGAGATTCTGCGGTACTGGAAGCGGTTTTATCAATCGATTCAGCGTCAGTTACGCCAGTTGTACCTAAATAGTTCTTAACCATCGAAGAAATTTGTGTTCGTACATTTTGAGCCAGTTGTACACGCGCCGCGAGGGTAGCTTGATCCACCATGTAATTCATGCCAGCGGCAGATTTTGGTGATGAGCCTCGACCTGTGACAACGAATCCATCAATTTGTCCGGTGCAAAAGAACTCAGGGGCATCAGAGACACCATCGTCAAATTTACACCAGTTTGCGTCAATCGGGGTTGAGGGGGTATTGGTAACCACTTCATCTTTCACTTCGTCTGTTGTGCTACCACATGCAGCTAATACCAGACCAAGTGAAGCGATAAGGGATGATTTCAATAGGTTCATTTTCTTAGCTCCATCTAATTATGACTATGTAAAATATAAGAAGGAAGATAGCATAATTAAGAATAGTTAATAAATGTATATTTGCCTCATCAATGGAACAAAAATGGGTATGCATTTTCCGAACTAGAAAAATCAATAGCTTAACAATTAAGATAATAAACACCATAAAAGAGGGGGGATTYGTATGTAAAATTGGCGAGAAACAATTCTCAAATGTGACATAAATGTATTATTATGTACTAGCATAGTAGGGGTAGTACTGATTCACGGAGAGAATAAATGAATAAACTAATCACGGTATTAATCAGCGTGTTGATGTTGTCATCATGTACCGTTATTGATGGTTTTTTTGATGGTCGACAACTCGACAGCTTACGCGATGACACTGATACGGAATCAGTCGTTGAAAATATTCAGTGGGCGATTGAACGCTTGGGTGAGGAAGATGAATATGCCCCCGATACCTTGGCAACATTAATACCTTTAGCCACTGATAAAGCCCTTGATATTGATCTTCTTCAACTTAATCCCAACCTGTTTAATCAGCTGATTGAGCGCTACCTCTCGATTGCCAAAGAGGGAGTGCAGACCGAAGAGCCAGATGATTGGGAGGTCGCGGGTTTTCCATATAAAATTACCAATGACTATTTAAGAACATCTGCCGCTTATAACCTGGGCCGTTTAAAGGGGGATTCCATCTCCTCACAACTCTTGGTATTACTCAGAAAAGTAGATTCACCTGCGCTTCAGGCTGTGGTGTTGAAATCAATGAATGATCGTGTCGATGTCTATAAAGCTAACCCCGAAATCCGCGCCCAAGCTATCAGTGCACTCTCCAGTGTGGATATTAATAAGCTTGCGGCGAATAGCGTATTGGCAAACCAGCTATATACCTTAGAGAGTGAACTGGTCACGCTGCCAACGATCAATAGAATATTAAGCAAAATCGATATCTATCAACTGGAAGAGCGTAATCTAAATTACATTCTCGATCTTAATGAAGGGATTATCCTTTACCAGTTAAAGAGCCCATCGGTAATAAAACCTCAAGAGGTGCAGATGAATGCACGTCTATTAGCATCGTTGGCATTGCCTGCTGTAGAGCACCTCGATGGAACGGTGCCAGTATTTAGCTCAGTTCAGAAAGGGGCGCAACGGATTTTGCTTCAATATATGCCGGGTATCTATTACTACAGCATGAGTGGTCATGCTAAAACCAGTGATTATACGTATGGCCAGCTGCTGGCAACTCGACAATATATGGAGCGTTATGAAGCCTATTCGTTGGCTTCGCCGGATAAGTTAGTCGCTCTAGGTGATGATGGCGCCCCTTTCTACAACCACCACGTATTAATGAACGCGTCTATTTATCGAGATACTGAACAATCATCAAAGAAGATGATCTTTTCAAGCTTGTATAAACGTGTTGAGTCGCGACCAACTGATTATGTTGACTTTATCTACTCCTATCTCAATGTGAATTACCCGCAAGATTTTGCTAACTATTTGTTAAGAAACGAACATCGCACGTATAAGACAGCTCAGTTAGATGCACTGCAGCACTACTACGCCTTGATACTGACACAAAATGAAGCGGTAAAAGAGAGTACAAAACAAAAATTGATTGCTAAAGCGAGTGCTGCGCAGTTAACTCGAAGTTTGAAATACAGTGATAGAGAACTAGACGGTTACGCAAAACGTGTCTATCCCACCTTTGTTACCCTTCACCCTTCTGCCCTGCTAACGCAATTGAGTACAAAACATCAATCAGTACAAAAACAAGCTGGAGTACATCAATTGGTTGATTACTATCTAGCCGCTCTGGATGGGCTAGAGGTAAGTAATCGAACTAAATACCTTGATTTTGGTGCCGCAGTAATTGCTGAGCACAATATTGAGTCGAGTAAAAAAATTCTCGGGTCTTATCATAAGGTTCCACTGGATAAAGCCGTGAACTCTTTAAACAATATCGGCTACCGAAGCGTGAAGAAGATGAATCCTGAGGAGCTGGTTTATTTAGGAAACTACATAACATCTCGTAAAACCGAATTGACCAACAGTTTAGTTAATCAATATGGCGCCATGTTTAATCGCTCTATCAATGGCGCTGCTAATGATGATGCTGCTCTGATGGCAGCGCAACAAGGAATGGTAACATTAGAGAGCATGCGGCCAACGCTGTATAAAAGTGTGAGTCAACGTTTTAACGGTGTGGAGCTATAGATGATGAAAATATTAATGACCCTATTGCTAAGCATCTTTGCCGTTGTCACATTGAATGTAAATGCTGAGTCTTCATTCTCCTATCGCTCGACATTTAGCGTGGAAGATTACGCAAAAAGTTTGCCTACTATGCCCAGTTTTGATTTTGATACAGAGAAGAGTTCGAAGTTATACGATCGCTCTACTCGACGAATATTAAAAGTGAGCATTGATCAAACTCCCGATGCGACGTTGCGAATTATGCCGGAATTTACCGCTAGCAAAAATGCTACGTGGAGTGAAACCTATCCTGCGAAGCCGGCAACTACGAGTTTAAGCAAAATTTATGCGGTGCCACACAGTAAGGTGTTCGTACCAGTTTACTATACAGGAAGCCGTAAAGTTCTGGATAGAGTGGTTGTAGAGGCTGGAGGTGTACTCTATTTTACCGCAAACTATCAATCGAAAGAGAACAGTAATATCCACTATAAACGTTCTAATATCGGACTGCAGTTAACCAACCTCAGCGGCAGTATGAAAGCTAATGGCGAGTTAAGCTATAAAGTGAGTAATGCATATACAGCGGCGAAAAGTGGTTACATTGTCAAAGTGAAAGCGGGCAGTGTTAGTGATACATTTGTACTTCCACCTGATCACTCGTTGAGCAATACAGTGACAATCAACGCCGCGGCAAAAAATGGTTCAAAAGGACGCGCTGGAAGTAGTGGGCGTGGTGGTACCAGTTATAGCAGTAGTGTTTTAGGGAGTGTTGCTGGTGCATTAGGTGGGGGCAACGGCGGTGATGGTAGTAATGGTGGCAATGGCCGTGACGGTTCTGATGGGGGGACTGGCGGCTCAGGTAAAGATGCGGGTACAGTAAAGATCACCATGAACGCGTATGCTTCCCCTTTTTATAAGAGGCCACTAAAAGATTATTCCATCAAATCAAACAATGCCAATGTTCGTTATTTGCTGGTAGAGCGTCAGTCTGTTTCAGTGAACGCATCAGGCGGTGTTGGTGGTAAAGGTGGAGATGGCGGTGACGGTGGTGACGGCGGTAATGGTGAAGCAGGAAGCGCTGGGCGTAAAGGTCAAGATGCCTCGGAGTATAGCTCTGGCGGCGGAGGTGGTACCGGCGGTGATGGCGGTGATGGTGGTGACGGTGGTGATGGCGGTAATGGTGGTCGAGGCGGCAATGGCGGTGATGGTGGTAAAGTCTATGTCACGATTTCAGGAGACGGACCATTTAAATCAGCGGCACGCAGTTCACTCTCTGTTAGTGTAAGTGGTGGAGCAAGAGGAGCCGGAGGAGCAAAAGGCTCGTATGGCGACGGCGGTGATGCCGGTTATGCAGGTCCTGGAGGCCCAGGTGGAAGTCCCTATTATACGACGAAATGTAGCACCAATTATGATGGCTCAACCAGTTGTTACCCTGTGACTAAATCAGGTGGTTACTCAGGTTCAAGTGGTTCAAGTGGTTCGAGTGGATCCCGTGGTTCGAGTGGCAGCACCGGTAAATCAGGTAGCAGTGGTTCGAGAGGGTCTGTAACTTATCAATAAAAAAAGTGCTTGAAATGGATAGTTCAGCAGCAGTTATAGAAATATCGCACATTAGTAAAGAGTACTCAGTGGGATCTGGCCTTAAGGAAGTGATCTACCGGGACGCTTGTTTAGAGGCCCATTCAGGAGAGATAACTCTTATTATGGGAGAGTCGGGCAGTGGTAAAACATCACTGCTTAGACAAATTGCACTCATTGATAATAAACAAGTGGGGACAATCTGTTATTTCAATCAACAAGTACAGCAGCTCTCAACGGCAAAAAAAGCGAAACTAAGAGCCAAGCATATAGGCTTTATTTTTCAATCCTTTGCATTAATTGAAGAGTTCAGTGTTGTTGAAAATTGCGCCCTTCCTTTAATCATGAATGGAACCTCTCGACGTCATGCATTACTACAAGCAGCGAATAAGATTGAACACTATATTCCTGGCTTAAACGTAGAAAAAAAACCGACCCAACTCTCTGGAGGACAACAACAGCGTGTCGCCATTATTCGTGCGTTAATTCACGAACCTCAAGTGGTCATCGCGGACGAACCGACGGGTAATCTCGATTCTGCCAATTCTAAACGGGTAAGGGATGCCTTATTGGAGATGGCTCATCAACAAAATAGTGCCGTTATTATCGTCAGTCATGACCCGAGTTTTATCGATATCGCCGATCGTTATTATGAGCTTCAAGACAGTAGTGTCGATGGGGTTAAATCGACCTTAATGAGGATCAAATAGTGAGGGTGGTTGATTCACTGTCTATTATTCTGAGGTTATTCTGGCCACAGTTTCTCTCTTATGCAGGCGTGATGATAACGGCTTTGATCACGCTCTTTATTCTGATCTCTGTATCGGGCTCTTACAACACCCATGTTCATCAAGATTTCGGCAATAAACAGGCGCATTTTACCTTAACCAATTTAATCGATCAGTCCAGTAGTACAGAGCTAACCCGAGTTAGAGATCTGGTTGCGACCGTTGATGGAGTTTACGTCAGTTCTCCATTTATCGCAGTAGAAAACTGGCAACAACTCTCGGCTAATACACAGATATTTGCATCAAAACAACGAGGTCAGTTTACCCGTTTTAATCGTGGTTATGTTCAAGTGATAGGTATCGATCGACGCTCTCCTTCAATCATCTCATGGGACCATCTGAATTTTTATACTGCTGGTGTATTTAAAACGCGAATCACGAATTTAGAGTTCATGCATCAGTGGTTAACTAACCCATATTTAATTATTCCCAATGCGGTATTAGACAGTGGGTTTTATCCCCCAATTTCGCAGGAAGCAACCGTTATTAATACAGTCACTAAACAGCACTGGCAAGTGAAAGGCTTTTTACAAGATTACGCCGATCAAGCGATCCTCTATGTGGGTCTTGACCAGTTTCAGTGGTGGAGCGAGCAATTCGAGTCGGCAGAAAGCGGTGTGTTAATTAGGTTAAACGAAGGGGCAGATTTAGCCTTTGCAAAAACAAAGATTCAACAGGCTTTGGTACCGTTAGAGGGGAGGTGGAAAGTGACTTCATGGTTAGATGACAAACAGAAACAGATGAGCCTGCTCACTGTGATCAATACGGTCTCTATCGGCTTAGTGAGTGTGATTGCTTTTCTGTCTTACCTGCTAGTGACGTTGTTTTTGACCAAATCTGTAATCAGTAAAAATCGCACCATCAATATTTTCACTATCACAGGCTACCGAATTCAAGATGCCTTGTTTATTTGGATGGTATTGATCTCTGTAAGCTGCTTTGGTGTGGCTTTAGTGTGTAATAACTCTTTGGTGTCACCCGCCCTGAAGGATTTTTTAGATTTCACTTTGGTTGATACAGGGATAAATAGCCAGTTGGCGCTGTTCTGTATTGGGTTAAATCTTTTTTCAATTTTTGTTTTTCACCGTGCAATTATTAAGGTGTAATTTGTTATGAGACTGACGTTTAGTACTCTGTTATTACTGTTTCTACTGGGCTGTCAAAGTACCACAAAAACTGAGGAGTCCATCCCTACGGTATTTGAATCTTTGGGGAAAGATCTGAGCGCTGCCGAGGCTCGAAAGACAACGCATACTCCGTGGTTGAGCGGAGAGGGCGTGGCTTTAACCATTGTCGGGCCGATCTACGACTCTTTGAAGCGAGAGAAATCGACTTCAAATCGTATGTTAGCGTCATTGATCACCACTATTGCGGCAGATCCTTCTAGTGTTTCTTCCCTCTCTGCGATTAATTACCAATCACACTTTGGTGCAATAACATACCGTAAGTATGATTTAGACGTTAACACCTTCACCTATATTCCAGCGTTGATTAACAGTGCATTTTCTGATGAAGCAGCTCTGAATGCCGTTATTGAGTCGTCATCGATTACTCGGAGTCAACGTGGGTCAAACGCGGAAGTGGGTCTGTACATTGATGATAAAGCGTGGAACAACAAAATCATTCGATTGAGCGGTTATAAATCCATTAAAGTCTCTGGTTTTGAGCGCAATACCAGTTGGTTTCGATATCAAAAAGCCATGCCTGAAGGGGCGTCCGCTGCCGCAGTGCAAAATCAATTGGCGAGTATGTTGGTCTATGCGTTAACGTCGAGTATTCGAGAGTATGCTAGTGTGAACCGCGAGCAAGTGATGCAGCATGCTAACAATGAGTTTGTTTTAGAGCGCAGTGATGGCGATACATATGCGTACCTTTATCGTGATCGAAATAAGATGTTAGAGGAACAGAAGCGACAAAAACTCGAATCCCTTGATAAAGAGAATGTATTGCTGCACAGCACCAATACGGTCCGGTTATCGATTGATGAAAATAGCGGTCAAACTCTGTTGGTAAGAAGAGAGAACTTTTTAAGCAGTGTTGAGTTGGTCTCCATTCAGAACTCAAATCAGAGAAAACTCATCTGGCAGAGCCAAGATTGGGATGAAGTGGCTACCAGTGCGTACTACTTATTAGATCAAAACCGTGTGGTAATGTTAACCGATAAAGCACTCTACTTTATTGATGCCAAAACAACTCGAACCATCAAGCGCATAGCGATTGAAGGGGACGCCCACATCACTATTGATAGCGAGAGTGCGGAGACGTGGTTAACGCACGCCGGGGCGATCACCGCCTTGAGCAGTGAAGGAACTAAAAAACGAGGTTATCGGATCAGTGATCCACTACTGAGTACAGCGTATCAAGGGGATGAAAAAAACCTCTACTTTTTAACGCAAAGCGGCAATGTTGATAAATTCAATCTAAAGGTTCGATCACGTGACCGACTCATGACTCAAAGCGGCCTGAAACAGCTGGTGTTATGTGATGGGGGAGGGCGTATGGCGGTTTATCGCGAACAAGCGCTGTACGTCATTAATACCAAGAGCAAAAATAATCTCGAACTTACCACAAAAGAGAAAATTAAAGCGGTTGACTGTAGCAGTGAATACGGCAAGTTATTGGTGATGACTGAATCGGGAGCGATCAAACAATATGATCTAGAGACTCTTGAGTTACAAACAACGCTCAATACAGAGTACTCAACGTTTGACAAGCAGAACAGTTTTTATGTGGTGAAATACCTCACTGACGAAAAGTACCTTTATGGTGGTCGTGATAACCTCCGTTTACGAAGCAGTGTCAGTGAAAAAGAGGTAGATCAGCAATTCTTAACGTTAACCAATAAAGTGGCTAAGAGCAGTTCTTGGTTGGATCAATCGGTTATCGACCAAGCCATTTACGCCGCACCTCTCAGCGAATCTGATAGAGCAATCTATCATCACCTCTTTGTGGATGACCCTCTCGATGCAGTAACCATTGATGAACGCTTAGCGTTCCACCTTGAAGAGAAAATTGACCCGATTCTACTCTCAAATCAGTCGAAAGGTTTTCAGCAACTTGGGGTCAATATTGAGACAGAGCAACAAGGGAATATCAGTATCGTTAAAGAGCTTAACACTGATAGTGATCAGACACTTTCTGCCAGTATCCCTGATTTTGAGTTGTTGGGTTACAACGTAGACAAACTTCGTTTAGGACAGCACGGCTTTGATGCTCGGATTTATAGCACACTAGGCAGTGCGTCATTGATGTCCAATGTGACCAATTTATCCCTCTCTGAAGACAGTAATACCTTAGTCATTCCAAGAGATGATGGCTCAATTTTAATCCGTAATATCGCCAGTAGTGACTCATATTCAATTGAACTCTCAGAGGATGTGCTCTTGGTGGCGTCACTGAATAAGAACAATGATAAGTTAGCCATTGTGAGTGAGAAAGGGATCTTACAGGTTTATCACATTCGCCTCGATTTTGAGGACAGTGACAATCGTCAATTGGAACTGATCAAAGAGATGGACAGTTACGCGGGTAAAGTGAATACCCTGCGTTTTATTGATGACGACACTATCATGAGTGGCGGTAAAGACCAAACCGTTAAATTGTGGAGTATTGAAAGTGGCAAGGTCAAAGGAACAGAACTTCTCGGTCATACCGATGAGATTGTATTGAGTGAATTTGATAACAGTTTAGGTCTTATTATCACCAGCAGTCTGGATGGAACAATACGCGCTTGGGATCCAATTAATCATGAACAGTTGTTCTCATACCGCAACAGTCGAGATGGCTTTATAGCAGCGTTCAGTACTGAATCAAACCGCGTAGCGATGCGAGATGGCCAAAAAATTGTGGTCAAAAGTTTGATCACTAGTGATACGTTAGGGACTACAGTGATAGAGGGAAACCGAATTCCGAAGAGTCTTGCATTGGGATTTGACGGGAAAGTCCTGTTTGTCGCCTATGATGATCAACTTGAGGTACGGAAAGTGTCAACGGGAGCCCTTATAGATACTTTAGTTTTTGATGAACCCATGGTTATCACTGGGATGAAATTGACATCAGACGATAACAACTTAGCGATTGTAGAAGGTAATGAAGTCCACTTGATTAACACTGGTCGTTATTTCTTAGTTAACCTAGGAGCACGATAATGTCTATAGAACGCTGCCGTTATCTTCTGCCATCGGTGCTGATCTTATTGTTAGCGCCCCCTCTTGTGTCTGCTGAAGAGGAGCCAAGCGACAAGCCGAAATGGGCCATGGATAGCTTTGTACAAAAAAACAGTTTCATTGGTCGTTCCAAGCGTTGGTCAGCAAGCGATCCTTACGCTTCGGTAAGCTCTATTGATGACGCATGTAATGCCGGGTTAACTCAAGTCGCTGAGTATTTCAGTGTCGAGGTGCAATCAAAGGTAAAATCCAACATGACGGTTGCCGGCGAGCAGTTTCAAAGTCGTTTTGAACAGCTAACAACAACAGAGAGTAGCATTACACTGACAGGCATTAATCGTAACGACACTTATCTTGAGTACTCCAATGAAGGAAAAGAGGTTCAAGCTTACTGTTTATATACACTGAGTACTCAGCAACTGGCTAAGATTAAAGCGAGATTAGAGCAAGAACAACAGGAGTTAGATCAGCAGGTAGGAATGATTATTGAACAGGTCATTAATGGCGAGTTTGACCGTGCAAGATTGCAGATTGCTGTATTGCGAAATAACCGTAAAGTATCAGAAAGCTTACCAAATGAACTGGAATTGTTGCTTACTGAGCAAGAGGAAAAGTCATTAAAGGTTTTTACCAACCTGACCAAAACCCAATTCTCTGTGGGCGAACACCTTTCTGCTAAAATATCCAGTAACCAAAATGCCTATGTCTATCTTTTCCTTGAAGGGCGTAAGGTGCCGTTATTGCTCTTTCCATCGCCTCAAAGTACCTATAACTATATTAGTAAAGAGCAGGTATTGAGCTATCCACTCAAAAGCCAGATTAATGAAAATGAAGTGTTTCGTGTTTCGCCAAAACAGCGAGATGCTCTAACGTTAAAAGTGGTCACCTCGATAGAACCGATATCAATGGCCTTTATCACCGAGAGTTTTACCGGGTATTCAGTCTCAGACTCAGTGGGCTATCAGCAATTTATTAGTGATTGCCTATTAAGCCAAACATGTGTCATTGAAGATAAACCGGTATTGGTTGATATCGAAAGCTCTCAGCTCAAAGTCGCGTCCTATCAGGTTCTGATGAATGGAAAAACGTCCAGTAAAGAGAAACGCAGAATAAAGCAGGTATTACGCTCTCAGCACATCGAAGTAACAAAAAGTGGCAGTGCAATTGTGTTTGAAGTGAGTACAGAGAAGGTGTTCTCAAATCGTTTAAATGCGGACATCTACGTCATTACCGGAGAGCTCTATGCGAAAGAGAGAAATGGCGATGAAAAACGGTTAAGTCGACATAAAGTGACCGGGGTCTATGCCAGTAACAAATTGGACAGCTATTTAGAAAAACTCTATCAGTCACTGGTTAAAAAAGCGAAAGGATGATGAAATCGTTTCTTGTCTTCAGTGTCGTGCTATTGAGTCTATCAGCACATTCCAGTGTAGAGTGGATTACTGTTCACCCTAAACAGGTCGATATTCAGGATGCACCGTCAGTGACACTGAATATGTCGAGCCATTACGTGACCAATAATAATACGATTGGCAGATTAGAGCCCTTTGACATAATGCGAACGGAGTTTTCATGTAAACAGTTTTTGAAGGTGATGGACAGTCTTGTAGGGAAAAGAGAGCAACAACTTAGAAATGCTTGTGATGACTATCCATTGGAGCCGATAACGGGCGTGACATTACAAGAAGCTGAGCTGGCCTGTACAAGCTTGGGCGGCGAGTTACCCAGTGAGTACCAATGGTTAGCGGCTGCACTTTATCGAGGTAGCGTTACTACCCTTAGCGTGAAAGCGTGGTATCAAACTATTTTAGTTCAAGAGTATCAAGAAAATGAACAGGCAACATCAACTATGGCAAGGGATTATAAAGTGGATGTAGAGGATGCTTACAGCAACCTATCCGGTATCAAAGGCTTGGTTGGCAACGTGTGGGAGATGACCCGTAGTCAATGGAGTGAAAACGACCGGCAATATGTGATGAAGGGTGGTTCTTTTGACCTGATGAGAAAGCCCATGTTACTAAATCCGGCCTATCGAGCTGGGTTCAATCCTGAAAGCGTGCTCGACGAGAATGTCGGATTTCGTTGTATTAAACAGTAAGGAGTGACAATGAAAGGTTTAATCACAATGTGTAAAACCAGTATCCAGCTTATTGCGATATTGCTGTTGTGTAATGGGGCGGCAAATGCGTCGTTCCCAACGACGAGTGGCGCATACACCAGTACTAATTTTGCAAATACAAACAAAGCTCCACGAACGCTCTATTACGCGTCTGGTGGTACTGCAAATGTGTTAACGTTAATCGATAAAGGCAATCGCTTGTCACTATCAAAAGGTCCAAAGTCAATAACGCCACTTTTTAGCGCAACGGTCACTAGCAATAAACAATACAGCAATGAGAAGCGAAAGTTTGCCAGTGAAAGTGCCAATGACTTGTTATCACTTAAGCAGGATAAAAAGGAGTTTAGTAATGAGGTTGCTGAACTCAAACTGAAAGTGTCAAAAACAAAATCGAATGATGATAAAGCTGATTACCTGCAAGAAATTAACGCCTTAAACAGTGAAATTAAAAAAATAAATGCAGAAATTAGACGCGTTGAGCAAGGGGTGGCTACATACAAAAATCTGCCTATTTTGTCGCTGGACGAACTCTTTTCTAAGCAGCCAAATAGTCGATTTTTTATTCTTCAGCAAGGTACCTTAAGCCTGATTGTGCCAAACCAGCAAAATACGTCGTTGAATACCAACATTACAGGTGCAATGCAGCGCGGAAGTCAATCTATCTATACCGTTAAATCGTCACTAAAAATTGGCTCGACTAGGGTTCACTCTGATGGTTCAACCTTGCTTCATGTTGAGAAAGTAAAAGATACGGTTACCGAGATTCGATTTGCAGGAAAAACCTATCAGTTAATGCGCATCGAAGATGAGAAGGTGAAAGCCATGAGCGATATGGCTAAACGATTTCCAACTTCTCCAACCTCGTTCAGTTTTAAAGGTGAAACTTTGACCACTTCTTATGTGTGGAATAAAAGTGGCGGTGGGGCCAAAAAACTCTTAGTGGAGTATAAATATACTGGTAAAAAGAAAAATTTGATCCAAGTGAAAGCGCAAGCCGAAACAGAGTTGTTTGACCCTAAGACGACATCAAGTAACACTGAAAAACATATTGGTATCATGGCGAAAACGAAATCGGGTTCTCTACTTGAGCTTAAAAAAGTACAAAAAGTGCTCGATAAAGTTGAGAGTTCGTGGGTCTTAGATAACAAAAACAGAATCATCAAATTGGGTGAAGAGATCCTGTTTGTCTCAAAAGAGAATTACTATGGATTTGAAGGATTATGGTATCTGGCGTATTGGATGAAAGAGGGCAACCTCAGCAGTAAGAAAATATTTTTGATTAATGGAACGGAACCGATCTCTTTGACCGCTACGTTAAAAGGATCCAAGGTTGAGATTACCAAAGCCGGAAAAGTGCTTTATCGATTTACGATGGACAGTAAAGGCTTTGTTACCCAATTTGAATTTGTACCGTTGAATCAAAGTTTGCAATTAGTGGATAAACAGACGGATACCACACGTGCGAATAGTAAGAAGATAACTACGTATATGCAGCAGAATGGAGTCGCTAAATTATGATCAACATGGGTAAGTATTTATGGGTAGTCTTGTTTCTTGTTGGTTGTCAAACCACAGACAAAAAACCTGCCGAATCCAACTCATCCCCGCTTCATATATCTGTTTCTGATGAAGCAGAGTACAACAGTATTTTTGATGATGAACCTGAGGAAGATAACGATAAGTTTAACGCGTATTTTTATGACTCAAAAGGAAAGCGGTTTTTATCCCATAAGTCGTCGACCAGCACCATAAATACAGCGGTGAGCAGACTGCTGGATAAAGGGCTAAAACAAGCATTTTCAAAACTGGCTTATGTCCCTGATGAGATAAATGTCGCGCTGGAAGTCAATGCGCCTTACGCCCATAAAGATGAGATTTTATTTTCCGCTGAAGAGTACATAGTACAAGCACCAAATCTGTCGATACAAGCTCAGCAAGGTGATACAGAAAAAGTCATAGGGAAAATACTCAAACGAGAATTGGATCCATTTTACGACGCTTCTGAGGCCAGTTTTGATGACACCGCCAAAGTATCGGATTTAGTGCTTTATATATTAGCGGATCAGAAGGGTGGGGATTTAATCATTAAAGTGAGTGTGTTGAGTAAATCCGCAGAAATTCTTGGTATTAAAACCACTAAGGTTGGTCTAAATGGAGCGGCATCGACCACAAGTGGTTTTGTCACAGTTGATGTTCCTTTTTCAACCAGCAATGGAAGCCGAGCTTATCAAATTATGCGTAACGCTGTCAGTCGTGAGCAGCTGTATGGTGTCGGTTCTAAATCTATTGCCGCGACCAGTATGTCGTTGGAACAAGCGAATAATTACTGCACTGAATACAGCCAAATGCTTGCCTCACCGTATGTATTTGAGTTCGCTCGTAGGAAGTCGGAGATAAATCGTCCAACGGGTATCGCTAATCTGGAGTTGATTGCGGCACTGGATGAGGATACCGACTCTGATTTCTATCGTGAAGATGATTACCTTGAGCTTGAGGATGATTACCAATCAAATCACTTTTTAGTGTTCGATTGGAATGCTGAGACATACGCTATTGTTGCCAATAGTTTCTCTTCAGAACGCATGACATTCAGATGTTATAAGCAGTAAGGGGGCAGAAATGAATAAAAAAGTATTATTAGCAGTGGCGATGTTCTGCATGCCGAGTGTGTCGTACGCAGGAACGAATGTGGCCATTGCGGAGTTTGTGAACAGTATTCGTGGCTCATTTAATATGCTAGTGGCACATAAAGAAATTGTTAGTGCAAAGACGTTAAGAAAGACCAATAAAATGATAGAAAAGGGCTATCGAAGTGAAGTACTGAATATGCAGTTACTGCTTGAAAGCTCAGGTCTTGATGCAAATGTCAGAATGCTGAGTGCTAAACGTTTTCCTGAATTTTCATTGCAAGAGAACCTGGTAAAAACGGAGTTAACAAACATGGTAAAAACCATCTCTAAAGAGTCCAAAAGGCGCTTAGAGAGCAGTGTACTTACCGCAGACGTTGTGCCAAGCGAGGAAGGAAGTGACGATGAGAGCGGTGACATTGCCGATGACATCGATCTTTCAGATGATATTGGCTCAGACATTGATTTTGACGATAGCATTGTTGATGTATCGAGTGATGTCGTAGCTAATGAGGTCGGGGCGATGATCAGCTTGGATCAAGTGGCTTTAGATACGTTTATAACCATAGTAACGGAGTACTCTTACCGTAAACCATTTAGGGGGCAAGAGGTCCTTTGGTATGCCGGAGGTAACGAAGGAAATATTGTGTTGGGAAGAGGGAACCCAAATTTAAAGCAGGCATTTTTACCTTTTCATCATGATCAGTTTGTCAAACCTATGCCACTGCACGCAATTTTTGCAACAACATTTATGCCTAACCGGCAAGGTGTACTGCATGTCATGGAAATGTATATCATTTTAGTCGTGAATGAATCTGAGCATGGCACAGTGCGTGTGGCTCAACGAAAAATCAATAAGTTTCGTTGGGATAGAAATCCCTACTATATTTCTGCAGCAACTGGAACGGTATTACGAAAGATCTTCACCAGTACATTAGGTAAAAAAGTAGAGATGTTTTAACGCGTATGACAGTCGATCGTGCTCTGCTCATCGCTAGAATTATGTTGGCTGGTCAAACTCGTTTGATCAGACTGACTACCTACTCGATTCCGTTAGTATTCCTATTTGTTTTTTACGCTTACTTGGGGGCCAGTTCCGTACTTAATCGGTTTGAACATTATATGGAACAGAGCTTTGTTGGCATCATGGGGCAAGTACAAGTGAGTTCTCCTTCTCGAGATTTTTTGACCGCATTACAACAGGTCCCGGTGCTAAGCGGTGTTTCAAATTCATTGCGATTAGAGTCAAAATCCCTGCTTCATATTGGTACTGAACAGTTAGATTTAGTCAAAGGGATCACGCTACTCACCTATGAAGATGACTATTTACAGAATAAGTTCAGCGATTTAGATTCACAACAAGTGATCATGAGTCGAGTATTAGCCAATCAACTCGGAATAACGGAAATGAATACTGAGTTGACGTTAATGGTGCCGAGTGTGAAGGTGAAAAAAACCTTCTCCACTATTTACTTGGTGGATTTTGGTTTTTTAACCTCTGATCCGATTGTGATCATCTCTCAGCAGCAGTACCAAACTCTATTTGGAGTCCCCCCCAAGTTTAACCAACTTGAGTTTAGTGGTCTGAGCACATCGGCGGTTGATAAGCTACGAAGGACTATTGATGATCATTTCACTAACAGCCAATCACTCTCCTATAAAGTGGTCGATGTGAAAGCGTTAACGTCTGAGCACAGTCAAATCTTTTCTAATCTACAACATTTCAAAATCGTGTTATTTGGTTTTTTATTAGGCTTATGTTGTGCCGTATTTTACGTAGCGGTGAGAATGCTAATGGTGGCAAAACAGAATGCCTTAGAGGTTATGCAGTTATTAGGAATGACATACTCTGAACTGTGGGCTTATATAGTGATCCTTTCATCATTATTTACTCTACTACTCTATTTTGCTGCCCATCTGAGTTGGACTCTGAGTGAACAACTCATATTTGCCTACCTTTCCCTGATATAAAGAAGCCGCTAACAATTGCGGCTTCTCTATATATGATTAATGGAAGAATTTCTGTAAACGTTGTGAGCGTGCAACCACCATTAGATCGAACAACAGTACCGTAGCGATAGTCATTCCAGCCATAGGGAAAAGCAAACAGAGTGTAATAACAGTGATAATAGCAGGCAATGAAGCCGATATTGCTTTTGGTTTGATTGGCGATGCAAGTGTTGCCAACCCATACGGTTTACGTGACCACCACATCATGACTCCAGAGATTGCGACAAAAATAAAAACTACGCATAACAATGTATTGGCAATCAGGTTCCATAAGCCCATGTCTCCTTGATGAAGTGCGATCCCTGCAGCCATAAATTTCGCCATGACTGAGTAATCTTGCCAAGTAACATCAGCCAGCACTTTGCCTGAATACTGGTCAATGTGTGTGGTTCTGTCATCGCGAGCATCGGTGATATCTCCGCTCATGGTATTGGCGGATACGGTGTATACGCTCTGTTCATCTTTTGGAAAATTAAGCTTAAACCGGGTAAAGCCTTCAGCGTAAGCAAGCTCAACGATGCGATCGACATTGACAACACCACTTGATTCCGGCTGCTCTGTTGAAAGTGGTAAATGAGTCAGCTCAAGATTCCAGGGGACCTCCTCTTCAACTCCATGGTTTAAGGTGTTGTGGGTTTGTGTTGAGAGAGGAACATCATCCCATTTCTCAGCAGGGAAACTGCTCCATGGCTGAACAAATTTCCCTCCCCATACGCCTGCCCATGCTAAACCAGAAATCAAAAAGAAGAGTAGAAAAAGGGAGAATATTGCCCCCAGATTAGAGTGTAAGTCTTTAATGACTGCTTTTGTGCCGCTACTAAAGCGCAGTGTAAAAAATGAAGCGCGGCTCTTTGCATCTTTTGGCCACCATAAATAGAGTCCAGAAACGATCAGAAGAATGGATAAGCTAGCAGCAATCTCAATCATACGATCACCAACATCACCGATCAAAAGGGTGCCGTGGATATCGTTGGCTAAGCGGTACCAACTATTATCACGATGAATTTCACCTAATATGGCCCCTGTATACGGATTGACTAGAACATACACACCTTGGCCGCTAGCTTTTACAATCGAAAAACGACTGGATGTCGTCGAGTTAACCGGAGTTATGTACTGTTTGATGCTGGCATTAGGGTAGAGGTTTTGCACATTGAGACGTTGCTCAGCGACAGAGTATGTATGGTGTTGAGGAGTGATATTAATTATCTCGTCATGTTGCAATTGCTCTATTGAGTCATTAAACAACATGATTAGTCCCGTGATTGAAAGCAATAGAATAAATGGGATGACATAGAGGCCAGCGTAAAAGTGCCAACGCCAAACCGAAAAGTAGAAATTACGTTTTTTGCTGTTCTCATCCGCCATATTGAGCGGTGAAGTAGTAGAGGTAGAAGTCATTCATTAACCTTTAAAATAGTGATAAATGGCCCTCCGTCAAATCTAAGAGGATTAACGTAGAGATCATTGAATACAGTGTGAAGTGGTTAGTAAATGGAGGGTGGAGCACGTGGAGTGCGGTGTAAATATCGAGTGCGATCGATAATAGAATGATACGCAACGGTAATAACGAGTGAGAGCGTTACGTTAGAAATGAAAGTGGGTGTGGTATCAGAAAAAGTGCTTATATAATGACTAAAAGGGCACTCAATTGAATGAGAGGGTTGAGTGGGAGACTGATCGACTTGGATCAGCTGAAACCCTTTTACTGTACAGATGGTTTCCCAGTGGCCAGCCGCAGCACTGTGCGCATTGATAACGGGCATCGATATAATCAGTAACCAGCTAAGCGCAAATGCGAGTAGGGTCATACTATGTTTTATCGAAAGAAAAGCCATAACCGCCGCTGATTTAAAAAATTAGCGGCAGTTTATCGTGATGACTGGTAACTATCAATTAACAATTGGGGTTATATTCAGTGACATCATAGTTACACTGCAAAAGTGTCAGCATTTAACCACAGATGCAAAATGATACTAGCGACATAACCTAAGGCAATAACGGGAAGCCATTTTAGATGGCCAAAGAAAGTGTATTGACCATGAGCAGCCCCCATCAATGCCACTCCTGAGGCTGAACCTATTGAGAGTAAACTTCCTCCTACTCCTGCAGTTAAGGTGACTAATAACCAATTACCACTGCTCATTACTGGGTCCATCGTAATGACTGCAAACATGACTGGTATGTTATCAATGATGGCAGAGAGTACTCCAACCGCGATATTGGCCCATATAGGATCCCATTGGGTATACATCACCTCTGAAACTAAACCGAGGTAGCCAAGTAAATTTAATCCACCCACACACATTACAACACCATAAAAAAACAACAAAGTATCCCACTCGGCATGTGATACACGGCTAAACACATCAAAAGGAACAACAGAGCCTAGCCGTTTTAATGCTTTTTCATCGTGCCTTGCAATGGCAGTCGCCCGTTTTTTAGCCAGTGAACTAGGTAGGGTTTTACGTAAAAAATAACCGAAGAACTGCAAATAGGCTAACCCCATCATCATACCTATTACTGGAGGAAGATGGAGGAACCCGTGAAACGAAACCGCCGTCGCTATGGTCAAGATAAAGAGGCCCATGATGCGTTTTGCGCCGCGCTTAAGGTAGATATCTTCATGATTGGCTTGCGGTTGAATTTTCTCAACAAAACGTGAAATGATGAAAGCAGGAATAATGTAATTAACGACTGAGGGAATAAACAGTAGAAGGAACTCTTGAAATGGAAGAATGCCCGCCTGCCAGACCATTAGGGTGGTAATATCACCGAATGGACTGAACGCGCCACCGGCATTGGCTGCAATTACAATGTTAATACACGCAAGGTTAATAAACTTCGGATTGCCTTTTCCCACTTTTAAAACCACCGCGCACATAAGTAGAGCCGTGGTTAAGTTATCTGCAATTGGTGAAATAAAGAAGGCAAGGATACCAGTAAGCCAAAATAGGGTTCTAAAATTAAATCCTTTACCTATCATCCAAGCCTGTAACGTATCAAAGAGTTTTCGCTCTTCCATTGCACTGATATAGGTCATAGCAACTAACAGAAAGAGAAGCAGTTCAGCGTATTCCAACAAGTTGTGTTCTATTGCCGCTTTAGCAACGTCGGTTTGACCATGTTGTTGAAACACATAACCTAACATGATCCAAATAATACCTGCCGCTAACAGCACAGGTTTTGATTTTCGAAGCTTTAAGTACTCTTCGGCCATCACCACGAGATAGGCGGTGACAAATATTGCAATTGAAATATAACCGACGGTAGATTGCGTTAAAGTGCCAGCCAAAGATTGAGTTTGTTCTATTATTCCATTATTCATTTATATGACCACTTTTGATTCTATCTGTCTTAAATACTAGTAAAAATAATCCGGTTATTATGACCAATGTACAAATGATAAACCCCCATCATAAAAATAGTACGTGGTTACGAAAAACCCTTGCGAATATAATCAATGTGTGTTGATTAGCTTTTGAAATAAAACAGTTTTATATGATGCTAAATCGCACGCGATAGCGACACAAAGAGGGGGCTATTTACCTCAAAATTTTTTAATTATACTAATTGCAATGGACGACCTTTGTAGGGTTTGCATTTTTATGAAAAAGCACTAAAATCGTCCCATTAAAATTTTTGATTTATCCGCGCATTGCGATACACGACAAGTAAAGGAAACACAATGATTCAAGTAGTTGGTCACAAGAACCCAGACAGCGATAGCATCTGTTCAGCCCTCGTTGGTGAAGCACTTTTAAAAGCACGCGGACTAGAAGCTGTTGCTGTACGCCAAGGCGAGCTTAATCGTGAAACTTTACATATCCTTAAACAAGCAGGCGTTGACCAACCAGTAATGTGTGAAGGTGTTGCGGGCTCTAAAGTTTGGTTAGTGGATTACTCAGATCTTGCACAAGCACCAGATGACATTGCAGATGCAGAGATTGTTGGGATTGTTGATCACCACCGTTTGGGTGATGTAATGACGGTTAATCCATTAGAAGCGTGGATCTGGCCTGTAGGTTGCACTTGTACGATCATGTTTAACCTATACAAGATTGAAAATGTTGAGATCACTAAGCCTTTAGCAACACTCATGCTCTCTGCGATTTTGAGTGATACTGTCGGCTTTGCATCGCCAACTTGCACACAAAAAGATAAAGATGCTGTTGCTGAGTTAACGGTATTAGCAGGTGTAGATGACTTAGATGCATTCATCAAAGCGTTATTGATTGCTAAAACCGACATCGAAGGCCTGAGCGCTAACGAATTAGTAGAGAAAGATCTTAAAGCTTACCCGTTCAAAGAGCGCAATGTGGTTGTAGGCCAAATTGAGTTAGCCACCTTAGAACAAGTGGATAGCATGATTGATGAGTTAAATGCTGATCTTCAGCGTCGTTGTGACGAAGAAGGCCTTGCCATGGCAGCATTGATGTTGACTGATATTACAAGCAGTACAACACGTCTTCTTTATAAAGGTGAGTGGAATGAGACTCTAGATACTCACTGTAAAGATGGACAGTTGATGATGGAGAACACGCTTAGTCGTAAGAAGCAGGGTTGGCCTTGGTTACAAACGGTACTTGCATAAGACATAACCGATATTGAACGATATACAAAAGGAGTGCTCAGGCACTCCTTTTTCATTATGGTTAATTGATGGAATTTAACTGCTTACATTGAAAAGTTGACGAATGGGAAACAAGGTAAAAAGCCGTTTTCAGCACAGTTGATTAGACCGACCTGAACCCCTTTAATCTCTTTAGTCATATTAAATACGCCGACTTGCACATGCGAATCCGTCGACATGTTAACCGCTCCGACATCAACCATAGTGTAGCCTTCAGAGTAGTTAACCACACTCACGTTAGCGCCAGTCACATCATTGGTAATGTTAACCAGCCCTAGGTTAGCGCCAACATCTGTCCCTTCATGCCAGTTGAATAGACCAAATGAAGCTCCCGTCATAGAGTTATGGACACGGTTACCACCAATGAACAACGGAAAGTTAACGCCTGTAATATTGTCGCTTTCAGACATGCCTAATGCGAAGTCGACACCAGTAACATCGCCAGTTTTACCATGTAAGGCTGCCAAACGTACCCCTTTTACAGATTCTGCTGCAGGGGCATTAAATTCGTTCAACGATGAGAACATGGCAGGTGTACTCTCGGCAACAACTGCTGTAGATGTCAGCGATAAAACAACAAGTGAGCTCAGTAGACTCTTTTTCATTATGTGTACTCCAAGGGTGAATGTGAGGTAAGTATAGGCAATGAGTCATAAAACAGGTCATCAAATTGTAAATTTAACGGAGTGTCTATAGGGATGTCTAATAAACGAAGAAATAATAGAATAGTCTACTTTGAAAGGTAAATTCAGCTTTGTGATTACTAACATTCCTGTTACATTCAAAGTGTGATTGAAGTCTGGGTGAAACATCACCCTATGTTATGTAACAGATCTATATCAAGGACGATTGTGAGCAGTAAAAGAAGTGAGTTTATTTCAGGAATGAAAGCCACAATACCGTTGATTGTTGGCGCTATTCCCTTTGGTATTTTATTTGGCACTTTAGCTCCGAACAGTGGTTTGTCTATACCTGCTACCTTAGCCATGTCTCTGTTTGTTTTCGCCGGTTCTGCCCAGTTTATTGTTTTAGCACTGATCGCTTCTGGAGTAGGGCTTAGCGTTATTATATTAACGACGCTTGTCGTGAACCTTCGGCACCTTCTTTATGCCACTGCATTAGTTGATAAAGTGAAACATCTTCCCCTTTCACTGCGTGCTTTAATGGCGTTTGGATTAACGGATGAAACGTTTGCCGCGGTGAGCCTACGTTATCAGTCAAGTGATAATAAATTGGCCCATTGGTACTACCTAGGTTCAATGATTGCTATGTACAGTAATTGGTTTCTCTGTACGGTATTAGGGGTGATTCTTGGCGAGTCTTTTCCAGATATGAGTCAGTGGGGACTTGAGTTTGCCATGGCGGTGACCTTTATTGGAATGGTGGTTCCTTACCTCAATACAGCAGCAATGTGGAGTGCGGTGATAGTGGCTGCGAGCTGTTCAATCGTCTTTGCAAACCTTCCTCATAAGCTTGGTTTGATCGTAAGTGCACTGTCCGGAATCGCGGTCGGTATGTTAATAATTCGGATACAAAAGGCAAAACGTCAATCTGCTGAACCGACCAATGACAATAGTATTCGGGGAGAGAGATAATGAATGAGTGGTTATTAATTGGGGGGATGTTTTTAGCGACCTTCTCCATACGTTTTGTGATGTTTGCGTTAGCCGGGAAGTTTAAGTTTCCGATGTGGATGGAGCGTTCATTGCGTTTCGTTCCACCGACCGTATTAACCGCCATTATTGTACCTATGGTGGTGATGCCTCAAGGGGAAGTTGATGTCAGCGTCACTAATCCCTATTTGCTCTCAGCCATTGCCGCATTTTTAATTGCGTTATTAACTAAAAATCTGCTGAAAACCATTAGTTTAGGAATGATATTTTTCTTTGTTTTAAAATGGATACTTGCAACGGGTATATAGGTAAAAAATGAATTCAAAAGTCGATGCTGTAGAGAAAGATAACATGTTGCAATTAACGCGTTTGACGCGCTTCAATACCACTATTTGGACTGTATTGATTGGCACCTTGTTGGCACGTACCACCTACTTTATGGCATGGCCTTTTTTGATTGTCATTCTCTACCAAGATTACAATATAAGTGCTATCAGCGTCGGAAGCATGTTTGCCGTCTCAGCGATTATTGGGTCTGTTACGGGGCTTTATTCAGGATACCTGTCAGATAAATTTGGTCGGAAATGGGTCATGGTTTTGGGCTGTATTATCGCGGCTATTAGTTACTCAGGAATTGGTTTTGCGCACTCGATTACTCAATTTGCAATACTAATAGCTGGCTGTGGGTTAATGAGACCTATGATTGAAGCACCGGCTAAAGCGGTAATCAGCGATAATTTGGATGATCTTAAGGATCGAGAGCTTGCCCTTAACATTCGTTATTTTATTATCAATATTGGCGGGGCCATTGGTCCATTGATAGGTATCACGTTGGCACTAGAACACCCACAAATACTCTTTTGGATAACAGGGGTAACCTATGTTGTGTTTGCTGTTCTATTGTTAATCGCATTTGGCCGCCACCCAGAGAAAATTCAGCAGCATGACGGTGACGTTATTAGCCTAAAACAGACCATAAAAATCATATCAAAAGACTCAGTTTTTATTAAATTACTGTTAGCAAATATACTAATGATGTTTGTTTATGGGCAATATGAATCTTCAATTCCGCAGGTTATTGTCCGCTCTGGAATAGAAGATGCTGCGAAGTTTATTAGTGCATTGGTCTTGGTGAATACCTGCACCATTATATTATTCCAATTTCCAATGTTGAAACTATTACAAAATGTTCGTTTATATCAAAGAACCAAAATTGGAATGATCTTGATGGGTGTATCTCAAATTGGTTTCTTGTTGGTACCGATTGACTGGCCTGTAGGTTGGTTAATTGCCTGTTTTGTGTTGAGTGTGGGCGAAGTCATCGCTTTTCCAACGTTGAATGTACAAATTGATCAAATTGCACCTGCTCATTTACGAGGAAGTTATTTCGGAGCGGCTTCCATTTACTCCCTTGGTTTCGCGATGGCTCCTTTTATTGGTGGTGTCATCATTCAGCTCTTAGGGGCAAGTCAGTTATTCATTTTTTGCTTTGGCATCAGCATTTTGATGATTTGGCTCTATGGAATCGCCGAGAAAGAGATTATCCTACGTCAAAATAGTTAAATGAGGCCCCTCCCATGCATGCCAGTAATCAGATATTTAATGATGAATCCTTTGCAAAACAGAACTTAATGGATGCTCATTTTGAGAATTGTCAATTTTATCGTTGTGACTTCAGCCGTGCAGATTTAAGTGATGCCATTTTTAAGCAGTGTAAATTTATTGAGCAGGGTGAGATAGATGGTTGTCGATTTGATTATGCCAAACTTAAAAATGCCAGCTTTCAACAGTGTGATTTAAGCATGGCACATTTTAATGGAACTAATTGCTATGGAATTGAATTACGAGAGTGTAACCTGAAAGGGGCTGACTTTATCCGAGCCAGTTTCGCGAACTATATTACCAATAAGACTTTTTTCTGCTCTGCGTTTATTACGAACTCAAACCTAAGTTACGCCAACCTAGAAGATGTGAAGCTGGAGAAATGCGAATTATTTGAAAATCGTTGGAATGGTGCCAATTTATTAGGTGCATCTTTAGAAAGTTCAGATCTAAGTGGGGGGGAGTTTTCGTCTGAAGCGTGGGGGACCTTTGATATTAAAAATTGTAACCTCTGCCGTGTGGATCTTGAAGGGTTAGATCCTAGACAAGTAAAGTTAGAAGGGGTATTAATCTGCGATTGGCAGCAAGAACAATTACTCGCACCACTTGGCGTGTCTGTTGTCGCTACATAACAGACACCCAATATCAGATTAAATAGCAGCCGTGGCTTGCGCTAACCACTCGGTATCAGCCTTGTTTAGATGTGGGCTTAATTTCTCAAAAACGGTTTGATGGTACTGATTGAGCCACTCTTTTTCACCACCGTCTAGCATTGAGTGAGTCAACGCAGAGGTTTGAATCGGTGCCAGTGTTATGGTTTCAAATCCGTAAAACTGGCCAAACTCATTCTCTTCAAGCTCAACCACTTTTATGATGTTTTCAATACGAATACCATATTGACCATCACGATAAATACCAGGTTCGTTGGTAATTACCATACCCGGCTCTAAGGGTTGATCGATCAACGCTTGTGAGAAACTTTGTGGTCCTTCGTGGACATTAAGACACATACCAACACCATGCCCTGTACCACATTTGTAATCAATACCGTGCTGCCATAAGACACCGCGAGCTAAGATATCCAAATTACAACCACGCGTTCCTTTCAAAAACCTTGCTTGCGTTAATCGGATGACTGATTTCAGCACTAAGGTATAATCTCGAGATTCAATATCGCTGACTTTACCAAAGTGGAAGGTTCGAGTGATATCTGTGGTACCACCCGGGTAGTGGGCTCCTGAGTCAACGAGAAAGAACTGCTGTGTTCCAACCTGTTTGTTGCTCTCATTCGTTGCGGCATAGTGCATTTTTGCACCATGTTCTGCATAACCGGCAATAGTATGAAAGCTTTCACTGATGTAATTGGGTATCTCACGTCGATAACTCATTAGCTGGTGTTCAGCTGAGAGCTCACATACGGCATCACGAGGGACATTATCATCAAGCCAATGGGCAAACTTAGTAACGGCAACACCATCGAGACAGAGCGCGTTCTCCATACTCTCGAGTTCAACCGTGTTCTTAATCGCTTTTAGTAAAGTGGCATAGGCAGGGCCTTGAACCGCTTTGGTCGAACGGTTGAGGTAACTGATGAGTAAGCTATCTGAATGTTTGGGGCAGTAACGCAGAGCGTCATCGTCAGGTAACTGAGAGAGCACTTTTGAAATCGACTCATAGGGTTGAACTCTAACACCTACTTGTTGAAGATTCTGTTGAATAGCGGATGGTAATTTATCGAGATCGATAAACAGGGTCGCACTACAATCCGACACCAGTAGATATGACTCAGACACTGGGCAGTAAGGGGAGTCACCGCCACGTAGGTTAAGTGTCCACATAATATCGTCCAACGTAGAGATCAGATGATGCTGTACGCCATCGTTGTTCATTTTCAACCTAGTTCGGGACAGTTTATCTGTGACTGTCTCACCTGCATAATCAATTAAGTGATCAAACAGACTCTGTTTAGGTCGGCTTGGACGGTCATGCCACACCATGCCAATCAAGTCGTGAGTTAATACAACCTCAATCTCTTTATCAACAAAAGCCGAATGAAGTTGGAGTAGGAAATCGTGGTTGATAGTGCGACCATCAACACCTACTTTTGATCCTTTCTCTAAGGTTTGAGCGAGCCATTCCGGAATGGTTGGCGTGTCATTCAATCTCGCTTTAAACAGATCGATACCACTACCAGATAATTGCTCATTTGCTTGAATGTAATAGCGACCATCTGTCCAAAGCCCACCACCAGTTGGTGTAATAACGGCATCACCAGCAGAACCAGTAAACCCAGTAATCCACTGACGCGAAAACCAGTGGTCAGCAGAATACTCACTATGGTGTGGGTCAAAATTAGTCACAATATAGGCAGCAAACTCATGCTGTTTCATGTTCGTTCTGAGTGCTTGCAGGCGGTCGGAAGTGTGAGGTAGGCTCATGTTTATATAATCCCTGACAGTGAAACGTTGTTGCAATGAATATTGTGTTCAGTGGTACCAGAATGCACTGGTTTTTGCGATGAACAATGGTCACTAACCATTGGGCATCGAGTACGAAAAACACAACCAGTAGGTGGATTTAACGGAGAGGGCAAATCACCAGGTAGCAGTTGAATATCTCTATTTCGAGCTAATTTTGGATTGGCAACGGGCACTGCTGAAAGTAGAGCACGGGTATATGGGTGTGCCGCTTCATCAAAAACATTCCTATAATGACCTGTCTCCATAGGCTTTCCTAAATACATAACCATAACACGGTCACTAATGTGCCTAACCACGCTCAGGTCGTGGGCAATCATCACCATGGTAAGGTTCATCTCTTTTTGTAAGTCACTTAATAGGTTGATCACTTGAGCCTGAATGGATACATCAAGAGCACTAACGGGTTCGTCACAGATGATCAATTGCGGTTTCAATATAAGCGCTCGAGCAATACCAACACGCTGACACTGACCACCAGAAAATTCATGAGGGTATCGATTACGTTGTGTCGCAGACAAGCCTACTTTATCCATCACTGCCATGACACGACTTTCGACCTCCTTTCGCTTCATCGTAGGCTCATGAATCAGCAGTGGTTCTGCAATGCTTTCTGATATGGTCATTCTTGGGTTTAAACAAGCAGCAGGGTCTTGAAAGATCATCTGGAAATGACGGCGACTGTCTGTAAGTTGTTGCTTATTAAGCGCAAGCATATCTTCGCCTTCCCAGCGAAGTTCGCCGCCAGTAGGTTCAATAAGTCTTAATAGCGCACGAGCGAGGGTAGATTTACCACAACCTGATTCGCCAACAATTCCCAAAGATTCACCGCGATATACATCCAAATCGATACCATCGACAGCTTTAACGACTTTAGGTTGAGAACCAGGCATCCATGACGAACCCACTTTAAAATGAACGCGTAAATCACGTGCTTGCATTAAAATATCTTTGTTGTTGTTCATGCTATTTTTTCCGAAAGTATTGGCGACGAAACGACCGCAGAAACAGGAGAGTATGCGTGACAGGCTAATGCTTGCTGCTCATTCACATTGACAAACTCAGGCATCTCTTTTTTACAGATTTCTGAAGCGGAATTACAACGCTCATAAAACGGGCAACCTTGTGCGTTTATTAGCGCACTGGGTGGATTACCGGCAATGGTTTTTAATCTATCGATATCATCGTAAATAGACGGAATTGCGGTGAGAAGGCCTTGAGTGTAAGGGTGATTAGGGCTTTCAAATAAGGAATTAATACCGGCTTGTTCCATGCGTCGGCCCCCATACATCACCAACACTCGGTCGCACATTTCGGCCACAACACCCATGTCATGCGTAATTAATAAAATGGCCGTGTTAAAATCAGATTGAAGATCGCGCAGTAGGGTTAAGATCTGCGCTTGCACGGTAACATCAAGCGCGGTTGTTGGTTCATCAGCAATGATTAGCTCGGGCTTACACAAAAGTGCCATCGCAATCATGACTCGCTGACGCATCCCACCAGAGAGCTCATGGGGATATTGTGACATACGAGTTTGTGCAGAAGGAATACGAACGGCATCCAGCATCTGTATAGAGATTGTGGTTGCCTCTTTTAGACTCATTCCTTTATGTTTGCACAATACTTCGGTTAGCTGCTTACCAATTTTCATAAAAGGGTTGAGTGAATTCATAGGATCTTGAAAGATCATGCCGATTTTTTCAGCGCGAATTCGATTTAACTCCTTTTTACTCATCTCCAGTAAGTTTTTGCCGTGGAAAAGAGCGTCACCACTGACAATGCCGTTATCTGCAGTTAATCCCATTAGGGCAAAAACAGATTGGCTTTTACCTGAACCTGATTCACCCACTATGCCTAATGTTTCCCCTGGTTGAATAGAAAACGAAAGGTCCGATACTGCTTGTACGAGTCCATCTTGAGTTTGAAAGCGTACGTTCATGTTGTTAACAGTTAAAATACTCATGATTGCTCCTTAACGATCTTTCGGGTCGAGGGCATCGCGTAAACCATCGCCAATAAAATTAAAACAAAATAGGGTCGTGACTAAAAATATTGAAGGAAAAATTAACTGCCAAATAGCCACATCAATGGTTTTTGCACCGGCAGAAATAAGAACTCCCCAACTTGTATCAGGTGGCTGAACGCCAAGTCCTAAAAAGCTCAAGAAGGACTCAAACATGATAAAACCAGGGACCATTAGTGAGGAGTAGACCATCACGATACCCAAAACATTTGGCATGATGTGTCGCAAGACAATGCGTGTATTAGAAACACCGATAGAGTGAGCCGCTTCAATAAACTCTCTTTTCTTTAAACTGAAAGTTACCCCTCGAACGACTCGGGCAATACCAAGCCAGGAAACCATACCTATAACGATAAAAATTAAGTAAATATTATTCCCAAATAGAGTAACAAACAGAATGACCATGAACATGAAAGGTACTGAATCTAAGACTTCAATAATTCTCATCATTACACTGTCTAACGCACCGCCAATAAAGCCAGAAACACTTCCCCATAAGGTCCCAATCGTAACGGCGACTAGTGCGCCCATGAAACCAACCATAATGGATAAGCGACCTCCATTCATTGTGCGAGCAAAGATATCTTGCCCTAGGTCATCGGTGCCGAAATAGTGACCGGATTCGAACGAGGGTTTACCGAGTTCGTAAGGATCAGAGATAACCTCCCAGTCAATCTCATCGTGAGCGAAATTGGAGAGCATTGGACCAAATGTGATACATAAAACGATAAACGCTAAGATAAACACAGAAACCATTGCTGCACGGTTTTTCTTAAAACGCATCCATGCGTCTTGCCATAGACTTCTACCTTCAATCGCATCGATCGAGTTTGCTAGATTGTCAGTAAGAACTGAAGCGTCAATTTTCTTGGTTAACATAATGAAATCCTACAGACGAATTCGAGGATCGATGATCGTATAAAGCAGATCAACGATTAAATTAAACAGGATGGTCAGTGTGGCGACGATAAGAGTAATTCCCATTACTAAACCATAATCACGGTTAAGGGCACCTGAAACAAAGTGTTGACCCATACCACCGGTACTAAAGAAGATGTCAATGATGACTGATCCTGTGATGACCGATACGAAACTAGGACCAAGCATTGCTACTACAGGAATGAGTGACGGTCTGAGTGCATGGTGAAATAATATGTATGAGGTCGATAAACCCTTTGCTTTGGCCGTTCTGATGTAGGGTTGGTTTAAGGTTTCAATCATTGCACCACGCATCACCCTAGCAATGCTGGCAATAGAGCCAATGGCTAAACTGATCACTGGCAATATCAAATAGGGGATTTTCCCTCCTTCCCAGCCACCAGCAGGGAGCAGGCCAAGATGAATAGAAAAAATGGTTACGAGTATTGGAGCGAGCACGAAGGCTGGTATCACTACACCCGTCATGGAAAGGGACATTAACATGTAGTCCAAACGACTGTTTCTGTTAAGGGCGGCTATGGTGCCAAATAGCATGCCTAACGGAACAGCAATAGCGAAAGATAGCGCGCCTAAAATTGCAGATACAGGCCATGATTGCGAAACTAGTTGAGTGACGGTGAAGTCATGGTAAACGAAACTTGGCCCAAGATCGCCTTGAACAAAGTTAGATATATAGATAATGAATTGGACGAAAAAAGGTTCGTTAAGATGAAATTTTGCCTCGATATTAGCGCGGACGATTTCAGGCATAGGCCTTTCCATATCAAACGGTCCACCGGGAGCAATGTGCATCAGCCAAAATGAGACTAATGCGATAAAGAGCAGCGTTGGGATCGCCACTAACAATCTACGGGCAATATATGACAGCATAATATTCCTACAATACAGATTACAAATTACATGGAACTTAAGGCTCTGCTACTGATTGGTTTGAGAAAAAATCAGAGCGTCGGAAGTAGTGACAGTCACTGACTAACGTCAGTGACTGTGGTTACGTATTATTTTGCGATGATGTAAACATTTTTACGATAGAAGGAGTTTTCTGGGTTAGAGCGCTCATAACCACCGACTTTAGGGTTACTCAGATATTTGTTATCACCGTTACGGTAAAGTGGGATAATTGCCATATCATTGATCAGATGCGTTTCAGCTTGAATGTACTCTTGAGAAGGATCCGTAAGAGTTTTCGAACTTTTCATCAACATATCGTATTTAGGATTGTTGTATTTAGAGTCGTTATATTCACCGGTTGAAACAAAGATATCCAACCAAGTAGAGGCTTCATTATAATCTGCTGTCCAACCACCACGGTTGATGTTGCCAGGATCTTTCAGTGAGTAAAATACTTTAGGTTCAAGCTGCTTAATTTCAACTTGTGCACCTAAAACACTTTTCCACATACCTACCATTGCGGTTGCCATTTTGACATCAGTAGAGAAAGTCGGTGTAGTAAATGTCAGCTTAAGTGGGTTGCTTTTGCCGTAACCCGCTTCAGCAATAAGCTCTTTGGCTTTTGCGTTACGTTGTTTTTGAGACCAGGTTGCAAACTCAGGTTCAAAGCTCTTGAATCCATCAGTTTGTGGTGGGACAAGCGTAAACATTGGAATACCACCGTTTTTCACGACAGCTTTAGTGATGATATTACGGTCGATAGCAAAAGAGAGTGCTTTACGAACGCGCAGATCTTTGGTCGGCCCTTTAGCTGTATTTAGGTAGTAGAAGGTAGAGCCTAAAGAAGCACCAGTCTCTCTGACCATCTCTGGGTGTGCTTTTAGCAACTTGTTCTTTTGTGCGGCAGGAATTGAAGTGGCTTCGTCAATTTCACCCGCTAAGAAACGGTTGAGTGAGACGTTAGCATCACCAATTGGTAACCATGTGATTTTATTTAGCACGACATTATCAGCATCCCAGTAGTGGCTGTTTTTAGTCATGACCATTTTCTCATTCACTTTCCACTCTTTAACAGTGAATGCACCGTTGGTGACGATATTGCCTGGTTGAGTCCACTCGTTACCAAATTTCTCAACGGTTCCTTTGTGTACTGGAGCAAGTACCGGGTGGCTAAGCAGCTTTACAAAGAAAGGAACAGGTTTTTCAAGTGTCACTTCAAAGGTGTTCTTATCTAATGCCTTAACACCCAACTGATCGGCTGCCATTTTACCATCCATGATCATGGCTGAGTTTTTAATGCCAGGTATCGCCGCGAACCATGCATATGGAGACGCTGTATTTGGATCAATCAGACGTTGCCAGCTATAAACAAAATCGTCAGCGGTAAGAGGTTGGCCATTCGACCAAACAGAGTCACGTAAGGTGAATGTATACACGGTGTTATCGCTATTAACATCCCAGCTTTTGGCAATGCCTGGAATAGTACGCCCTTGTTTGTCCTGCGTGGTTAAGCCCTCAAACAGGTCACGACCAAGGTTAAAAGCAGGCTCAGCGGCTTGTTTTGCAGGGTCAATGGAGGTTACTTCATTGCCATTGTTAAGTGTAATCTCTTGTTTTTCAGCTAGCACTGTTCCCGTAGGGTAAGGCTTGGCGAAAGTATTGGTGCTTAGCACGCATGAGAGTATGACTGCTGAAAAAAGTGGTTTACAAAGTTTCATAATCTTCCTCGATGTCCTAGTAATAGTTCGTTTGATACGAACTACAATGTCTGTATATTTCCTTATGATGCGCATACACAGTATATTGTATAAAATATTCCATCAACGTTTATTTACAATTATGCAACATAGGACGCGAATCAATGAAAATGTAACCGTTGTTGCAAAGAGATTATTGAAAAGTAAACATAAGTAGGATAAATGAAACATTTCCTTGCATGCCGTTTATTTCGTCAGAGTGCAGTTTCTAATCGATACAATTAACAATTAATTAATAAAATTTGTCCAAAACAGCGGTGAAATGGCAGTGTAGAGGTGATTTTTGTGACATCAAATGGTACCGTATTAACAGTTTCTACCATAAGGATATGATTTACATGCTAAGCAACTTGCCAAAACCACTTCAAGACCCGATTTTGTCGCTCTCTATTGATTATCGAAATGATACCAGAGCAGATAAAGTGGATCTCGGAATTGGGGTTTACCGTGATAACACGGGAATTACTCCCATCATGAAAGCCGTACAGATGGCAAATAGTCAGGTACTTGCAGAGCAGACAACCAAAGCGTATGTAGGTCTTGCTGGTTGCGAAATATTTAACCAAAGTATGGTTGATCTGATGCTAAAGGACACGTCTGCTTACTCTCGCTTATCGGCAATACAGACTCCTGGAGCTAGTGGTGCACTTCGTATGCTGGGTGATTTAATTAAACTCGCTCAACCTGATACGACGATTTGGATCAGCAACCCGAGTTACGTGAATCACAAACCGGTAATGGAAGCGGCAGGACTGAAAGTTCGACAATATCATTACTTCTGCCCGAAAACGAAACGCGTTGATACTGAATTACTACTCCGTGATCTTGCTCATGCAGGACCAAAAGACGTCGTTCTTCTTCACGGTTGCTGTCACAACCCAACTGGGGCTGATATTGAGTTAGAAGCATGGAAGACCATTACTGATCTGGTGCTTAAAAATGGATTCACTCCATTTGTTGATATTGCCTACCAGGGTTTTGGTGACGGATTAGACGCGGATGCTGCAGGAATGCGCTACATGGCTGATCGTGTTGAACAGATGTTTATCGCGACTTCTTGCTCGAAGAATTTTGGGTTGTATCGGGAGCGAACTGGTGCCGCTATCGTGGTTGGTCAGAATCCAGAGTTAGCTCAAAAAGCCAAAGGACAACTGCTGCAAATGGCGCGTGCGACTTATACGATGCCGCCAGATCATGGTGCTGCTATCGTCGGTAAAATTTTGACAGACCAAACATTGACAACGATTTGGAAAGAAGAGTTAGAGCAGATGCATGGACGTCTGATCTCTTTGCGTTCTCAGCTAACTTCTGCCTTACAAATTGAAACCAACAGTAATAAGTTCGATTTCATTAATGGGCACAAAGGTATGTTCACGGTTACGGGGTTCTCTCCAGAACAGATGACACAGCTTAAAACTGACTATGGTATCTACGCGGTAGGTGATGGGCGAATTAATATTGCGGGTCTTCAAGAACAGCATATTGATTACGTAGCAAAGGCACTGGCTAGCGTTTCAAATTATTGATTAAACAAGTAGGAATAAGCAATGAATAGATGGCTAATCCTGACACTCCCAATGATATTAGTAGGGTGTGTGACGTTGACGAATGATCAGCAAGAAGTGAAAAAAACAGACATAGAAACCGTGGAGATGGAAAAATCTGAACCAAGTGAAGTTGTTCCAGATAATGTCATCACTGAAGCTGAACAGATTCGCAATGATGAGCCAGTGGTTGTCGACAAACCGAAAGAGTCAAAGCCTATAGTTAAACTTGAGAAACCGGCTAAAAGGTTAAAAACGAAAGAGGGGAAGCTCATCTTGGGTGAAGAGGAGTGGGTTTACATTAAAGGGTTAAACCACAGTGTAAAAGCACGAATCGATACAGGTGCAACAACCTCTTCTGCTAGCGCAATCGATATAGTGACCTTTGAGCGTGACGGTAAAGACTGGGTTAAATTTAAACTGGCTCACAATGAGAAAAACTCTGAAGAGATCGCTTTGCCAGTAAGCCGCTGGGTTAAGATTAAACAGTCTTCAAATACTGATAAAGTGCAAGAGAGGCCAATTGTTTTAGCATGGATTCAATTAGGGGATGTAAAGGTTGAAACTGAGTTTACTCTAACCGATCGTTCGCACCTTAATTACGGTCTATTAATGGGCCGTAGCTTCTTCCGAGACATTGCAGTGGTCGATGTCAGTAAAAGTTTTGTTCAACCCAAAGTTGAAAAAAAATAACGAAAAAGGGCTTGAATCATCAAGCCCTTTTTTATGCATGCCTTTGCTGTTGAAATGGCGCTAATCTAGTAGAGAAATCGAGCGGTCATTATTACTTGTGAACCATAAACGCCATGAAATTTCATTGCAGCACCCACTGAGAGTTGATCGGTTGAGTGGAAACGAAAATGCGCACTACCAATCGTCTGTGACTCATCACTGTCAATTAATTGACCGATGCTGCCACCCACTTCCATTTGAGGTAAAATCCAAGCCCTAAGGCCAACATTTAACTCGGTCATATTTTCGTCACCGACCTTATCACTGCCACTGCTTTTTACATTGTGCAGCAGAAGCTGACCAGTAAGATCACTAAATTCATTCAATGGACCATTAAATCCAGCTCCAACTGCCAAGTCCCAATCTCCTGAGAACTCTGAATCCATTTTGGCAATAAAATGTGAATTTTCAGTGATATAACCACTCATTTGCCCGCCAAAAGTAGAAGGGCTTCCACCAATTCGAGCTTCGATGAAGTTATAGCTAAAATTTTCAGCCAATACAGAATTTGAACAGAGTAGTGAGGCCCCAAGAATACATGGGGAGAGTAATTTAATTGGCCTTACAAGCATAAGTAATTCCGTTTAGGTGAATGAAAGTGTGTCAAATTGACGTTACAAGAAAAAGCTAAGATTAAGTAAGCAATAAACAAGCCACAATAAGTAAATATAATAACGAAATCATGTAAGTAATCAAGGATGCAGTGTGTACTTAGTGAAGGTGACGAGAACTTCTGTGTTCAATGTAGGAGAAGCACAGAGATAATAGTAAGCAGAGAATAAGGTATCCTAAACCAACTAATAACCAGATCTCAAAAATCATACCTGATGAGTTAGCGATTTCAGTACCGACAAAGGTAAGCTCTTGAATAGAGATAAGGGATATGATTGAAGAGTCTTTGACTAAAGAGATAAACTGTCCAGCTAAGGCAGGTACGATTGCCGTTAAAACTTGTGGGGCAATGATAAAACGAAAACGTGACCAGCGTGATAAACCTAGTGATTGTGACGCTTCCCACTGTCCTTTAGGCACTGCTTCAAATCCTGATCGAACAATTTCTGCAATATATGCTGCGGAGATCAGTCCTACGCATAACACTCCGGAAATGAGGTTCTCCCACAATTGAGCCGGTCCAAAAAGGAATGATTGCAGTGGATGTATGTCACCATGATGATAGCGCAATAGGTTCTCTAAACCCATAACGGGTATCAGTTGATTTGAAATAAAGAAATAGAAGATAAATACAAACACTAAAGGTGGGATGTTACGTATTAATTGTACATAGGCAGTTGCTAATCGTCGTATAAACGAGACTGAAGATAATCGAGCAATACCTACAAGTAATCCAAGTGTCGCAGCAAAAACCATCCCCCATAAACTGAGTCTAATCGTTGACAGAAGTCCTTGGAAAAAATAGGGCATGCTGTTGTTAGCACTTGGGGTGAAAATGAGATGCACGGCTTCCAACCAATGCCAGTGATAATTTAAGCTGACTGAAGAGCGGTAGTAAAACCAATAACTAACGACAGCCAAAAGAGTGAAGACAATAAGGTCTAACCTGTTGAATGTAAACTTACTCATTGCATTCCTCTAGTGGCCGCTAAGTGGTGAGTTAGAGCTGATCTTGCCAATCTAATGTGGTAAACCAGTAGTCATAGCGTTGTTGTAACCACCCATCGTCGGTACGTGCTTGTATCCACTCATTGAAGAAATGTTTTTTATCCTCTTCACCTAATCGTACAGCAAAAGCTTCGTTACCCTGGGACAGACTTTGAGTAAAAGGAAGGTAAAGGATCGCGGAATAGGTAATCGATTCCTGTTCTGGCTTTGGTGTAGAGGCAATCACTGCATGGGCATTGCTGTTCAACACTTCTTGAAAAGCCTGAGCATCGTCATCAAATTGCAGTAATTTTGCCTTTGGAAAATGTTTTTTTGCTGCTGTAACGGCGACGGTACCACGCCTAACGGCAATCTTAAACTTTCGAGAGTTAAGCTGGCTCATTTCGGTCACATCGGGTAGTAGAGATTTATTAACGGCGACTTTAGTACCAGAGTGCGAGTAGGGTGAGGTAAATAAGACACTTTTAGCGCGTTCTTCTGTGATGGTCATACCCCCGATGATAACATCAAATTTTTTACCATGCAGAGAAGGAATGATGCCATCCCAAGCGGTAGGGACAAATTGAACCTTTAACCCCGTATCTTTTGCAAGCCGATTGGCGACGTCAATTTCAAAACCGATCAGTTCACCTTGGCTATTGCGCATTGCCCAAGGGACAAACGTTGACATTCCAACTTTGATAACCCCTCGCTCTTGCATCTCTTCTAACGCAGATGCTGCGAAAGAGTGAGACGAGAAGGTAAGTAGTACAAAGCATAATAAAGCGTAAAAGCGTAACATAATTGATATCTCCCTATAATGAGCGCCATTGAGCGCCGAGTTTAGTTTCCAGTTGTGCAGCAAAAAATGAGAGTGTCACTGTTAAGCAGAGGTAGATTAATGCCACAGTAAACCAAATTTCAAATGGCATTGCCGTATCCGCTATGATATTTCGTCCTTCGGTAGTTAAATCAAAAATGGCCATCACACTCACAATTGAAGAGTTCTTTATTAGTGACACAACCTCATTGGTTAATGGAGGCAAGGTACGTTGGAGTACTTGAGGCAGTATCACATAATAGTAGGATGAAAATGACGATAACCCCAATGTACGGCACGCTTCAAATTGTCCCTTTGGTATTGAATTTAAACCAGAACGTATAATCTCAGCCGTATAGGCTCCTTGAAATAACGCCAACGCTAATACTGCTGTGCTAAATCGGTCTAACCCTATCACTGGCCCTAAAACGAAATAGAGAATATAGATTTGAACTAACAATGGGGTATTACGTATGACCTCTACGTAGATACGGGCGACAACTCGAGCAACAATGGACGAAGAGAGGCGAGCAAGAGCGGTCAATAACCCTATCAATAGCGTAGCTACTAAACTTAGAAAAGAAATTTTGATGGTAACCGACAAGCCCGTCAGTAATTCCGCTGACCACCACTCTCCATCTTCGTAAAAAGCAATGAAATCTGGAACACGATGCCACTGCCATGTATAACCCATAACCTGAGCACCGTTATTTAATACCCACAAAATAGCAAACAATAAAACGATAATTTGTAATATCGCATAGAACGCAGGTTTGATTAATTTGATCATACCAAGCCTATCAGTAACTTAATATTTGATTTAAGAACTGCTGCGTACGATGGTGCTGGGGGCTGTCAAACAGTTGTTGAGGTGGCGCACTTTCAATAATCTCCCCTTGGTCCATAAAAATAACACGGTCTGCGACTTTCTTAGCAAAACCCATCTCATGAGTTACACACACCATGGTCATTCCCTCATCAGCTAAATCGCACATTACATCAAGTACTTCACTGATCATTTCTGGATCCAATGCTGAAGTTGGTTCATCAAATAATAGTATTTCAGGTTTCATACAGAGTGATCGTGCTATAGCCACTCGTTGTTGCTGGCCACCGGATAACTGACTCGGGAATTTATCAACCTGTTCAGAAATATCGACGCGCTTTAAAATGGTTAAGGCACGTCGCTTAGCTTGTGTAGGGGACAGTTTAAGGGTTCGAATCGGAGCAAGAGTTAAATTCTCAAGAACAGACATATGAGGAAATAGATTAAAGTGTTGGAAAACCATGCCAATGCGGCCGCTTTTATGAATAGAGGTAATTTCATTAGATTGAAAGAGGCTTAAATGACCAGAATCAAACTGCTCAAGGCCATTAATACACCTAATTAGTGTCGATTTTCCTGAGCCCGATGGGCCACAAATCACCAACTTTTCCCCTTGATGCACAGTTAGGTCGATCTCTTTAAGCGCTTGAAAGTCACCAAACCACTTATTGAGAGCACTGAACTTGATAACGGGTAGCTCTTTAGATGATAGTTGATTCAATTCAAGCACATGACGTTCCTATAAACGAGATCTTAATTGATATTATAAAGTTAACAGGTTAATTACAAAGTATAAATGGGAACAAATACAATTGAAAACGTAAAGTGAGGGAAAAATGTACAAAAATGACGATTGAAGGTGCTAAATCTAACTAACACTCTTTTTTGTATTTAAACGTTGCACTAATGATGCTAAGGCGATAAGTTAATTGTCAGACTAAAAAAAGCACATACCAGTGAAGTGTTGATGAATACAAGGGAAGTGAGCATGCACCAGAATGATGATTTACGAATAAATAAGATTAAAGAGCTTTTACCACCAATTGCAATTTTAGAACGTTTTCCTGCAACTGAACAAGCTGCTCAAACGGTATATGCTGCGCGTAAAGCGATACACAACATTCTTGAAGACAAAGATGATCGCCTATTGGTGGTGGTTGGTCCTTGCTCTATTCACGATCCAGATGCAGCACTTGAATATGGTAAAAAGTTAAAAGTTCTTCGCGATGAGCTTGGCGATCGTTTAGAAATTGTTATGCGTGTTTACTTTGAAAAACCACGTACCACTGTGGGCTGGAAAGGGTTAATTAACGACCCTTACATGGACGATAGTTTTAAATTAAATGATGGTTTGCGTCTCGGTCGAAAATTACTATTGGATCTCACTGATATGGGGATGCCAACCGCCAGTGAATTCCTTGATATGATCACGCCGCAATATATGGCTGACTTAATTAGTTGGGGCGCCATTGGGGCTCGTACCACTGAATCACAAGTTCACCGCGAATTATCATCAGGCTTATCCTGCCCGGTTGGTTTTAAGAATGGTACAGATGGCAATATTAAAATTGCAACTGATGCTATCCGTTCAGCCGAAGCGCCACATCACTTCTTGTCAGTGACAAAGTTTGGTCATTCAGCGATTGTTGAGACGAAAGGGAACCCAGATTGTCACATCATTTTACGTGGTGGAAAGGGACCTAATTACAGTGCTGAACATGTAGCAGACATTAATAAACAACTTGCGGCGTCAGGGTTACCTCAGAAAATCATGATTGACTTCTCACACGCAAACAGTAGCAAGAAATTTGAACGACAGATGATCGTTTCAGAAGATGTTGGTTCACAGATGGCAAATGGCGATAACTCAATTTTTGGGGTTATGGTTGAAAGTCACCTCATAGAGGGTCGCCAAGATATCGTTGATGGGAAAGCAGAAACCTACGGTCAAAGTGTTACTGATGCCTGTATCGGATGGAATGATACCGAAAAGCTGTTGAAACAACTTGCTGATTCTGTAACTGCTCGTCGTAACGTATAAACGCTTTTTACGTCTATCTGAAAATAACCGCAGCACTCTGTTGCGGTTATTTTTCACTGACCTTCCACTCGAAGTTAGTGACTCTTTTTGAATATCTGACTGGCTAATAGTGAACCACCACAGATAAATATGATGCCTATTACCGTGGTTGAGGTGAGCATCTCAGCAAAAAGAGGAATGGCCAGTAGGCTGGCAACAACCGGTGTTAATGAGCCAAAAGCTGCCGTCATTTCTGCTCCTAATCGTGAAATAGCAAACCCATAACAAAATCCCGCAATGAGCCCAACACACACGCCTTGAATTAAAAACTGTATCAGTAATTCTGAAGAAGACACAGTAAACATATTGATTTCAAAGGGCATAATTACGCAATACCCTCCGAGTAACAATAGAGAACCGATCGCGGTAATTCCGGCACCTTCAATGGCATTGAGCCCTGACATTCGCATGCAAATGGTAAACATAGCCCACATGGCGCTACCAAATAGGAACAACACGACGCCTTTTAATTGCAAATAGTCGAAATCAATCAAGCTGGTGGAGATCATGATAGCGATGCCTACGCCGATAGAGAACAAGCCAATTTTACGATGTGTCGAGAAGGGTTCACTGAACAGTGTGACTGCAATGGCCGAGACGAACAGTGGCAATGTACCCGGAATTAACAGGCTGCCATATGAGACAGACGCGTATTGCATCCCAGTTGCTCCAAGATAGAAAAAAGGAAACCCAGAACCCGCAATAATTCCTAGCAGATACTTGATGGGGACTTTTTGAATCTTTTTACGGCTTTTATAGACTACAGTCGAAAAACACAATGCAGGTAGAACAAAGCGTAAAATTGAGAGATCTACCATGGTCATTGCTGAATTTGCACCGGCTCGTAATGAGAGAAAAAAGCCTGACCAAACCAGCAGTGTTATGAACACTGCAGGGTAGCCATAATTAAATCGGTCGGTGTTGAGTGCTAAGGTTGGAACTGCAGACATGTAAGTCAACTTTTTAGTAACAAGGTGTTTACAGATTATGCCGTAATATGTCATGGTGAATCTCGGCGTTCTTAACGCTTAAAAGATAATTATCGCTGATTAATAGCGTTTAAATGATAAAAAGTGGTGGAAAGAAGCGTGGATAGATTGGATGTAAAGATAGTAGACATTTTACAAACTCAAGGACGATTAACCACCGCCGAGATTTCGGATGAAGTCGGATTATCAGCGTCCCCTTGTGCACGCAGGTTAAAGAAGTTGGAGCAACAAGGTGTGATTACTGGTTACCGTGCCTGTATTGACCGAAAAAAAGTCGGACTTGGGGTCACGATCTTCGTTAATGTCGGTTTGAGTAATCATCAGGAGGAGGTTATCAATGAGTTTGAAAATGCCATTATCGATATGCATGAGATAGTGAATGCGCATATTGTGTCTGGGGCAAATGATTACTTATTGGAAGTGGTGACGAGTGATCTTGAACATTACGAACAAGTGATGCGTAAACTGCAAACTTTATCTATGGTTAAAGATATCAATACTAACTTGGCCATACGATCAATAAAGAGTGATACCCCACTGGTATTCAGTGCCATTACACATGATGAACACGGTAATGAGTAACGAGAGGAGGATAAATTAACTCATGTTGAAAGTTTATTCTGATTGATAGGGTCTTGTTAAATACTCAATTATCAAAAGTGAATAAAGATGGACAACTTAACACAATGGGTTATCGACATGACAGCGGAGCAGCAAGGAGCCATGCTTGTTGCTTCCATCATTCTATTGTCCTATCTACTCGAAGATCTGGCCATTATTACAGCAGCTGTGTTAGCCTCTAATCAAGACCTCTCACTTTCACTCGCAATCATTGCAATACTGATTGGTATCTCGACTGGGGATATCGGACTCTATCTACTGGGCAGGTTCTCAAGGCATTGGCGTTGGTTTCGTTATCGTTTATTAACCAGACCTGCTTTTAAAGAGATAAAACATAGACTGCAGCAAAAGACCATCCGTAATATCTTCATCATCCGATTCATACCAGGTCTTCGTTCTGTTGGATACGCTCTGTGTGGTCATTTTAACATTCAATTTACTCATTACATTAGCGCAGTGGTACTCGCCACCTCCTTATGGACGGCAGTGGTTTTTACCTTGGTGTATCAACTTGGTCAACAGACAATGATTCAATCTAACCCGTACAAATGGGCGGTCATTCCAATCGCATTACTTCTATTAATACTCAGCAACAGAACCTTTTTTAAGGCTGGCTTAAGGAACAAGGAGGTAAAATGAGTGTGTTATTTTCAGAGAGTAATTCACCACTACTCACCATTGTTGAATCTGATAGTGAAGTGAACCAAGGGATGCCACCCATGGAGTCTGAGGAATTAAAAAGTCTCTCACGTTATGAATTTTGGCCGACCTGGTTTTTTTATACGCCAGTGATTGTTCAAAGCATCTGGTATGGCATCAAATATAAAAATATGGCACTGCCGTTAATTGTTAACCCTACTATTAAACTGAGTGGCATGGTGGGAGAGTCAAAAAATGACATTCTTGAATTAGCAGGCATTGAAGCTAAACAGTGGATCTCTGACTTTGTAACCTTAACGAAAAGCAGTGAATCGAGTAATCAGCAGACTCATAATGCATTAATGGCCATGAGTGACGAGCAGATATCATTTCCAATAGTGGCAAAGCCTGATTTAGGTTGCCGGGGGGCTGGCGTTAAATTGGTCAAAAATGAGCAACAACTCGAAAGCTATATTTCAAGCTTCCCGAACCAAGCACGTTATTTATTACAGACCAAAGCCCCTTATGAAGCAGAGGCGGGACTTTTTTATGTTCGTTACCCTGGAGAGAAACAAGGGAAAATAATCTCAATCACACTGAAATACTCTCCGTTTGTTACTGGAGATGGGCAGTCAACATTAAAAGAACTGATTATGAATGACCCTCGTGCTGGACAGCTTAATCATCTCTATCTGCCAAGGCATGAGGAGGTCTTAGACCATGTGATCAGTTGCGGCAGTAAATTTCGATTGGCTTTTGCGGGTAGTCATAGTCGAGGGGCAATTTTCAGAGATGGGAACCAATACATATCTCCCAAGCTGACCGCACGGTTAGACACTATTTTTGATGATCTTCCAGGGTTTCATTACGGCCGCTTAGACGTGAAGTTTAAGGATATAGATAGTTTGATGGATGGCCACTCCTTTACTATTCTTGAAATCAACGGAGCCAGTAGCGAAGCCGCTCATATATGGGACAGAAAAACCCCACTAAAAGAGATTTTTAACACCCTACTATTTCAATATAAGACGTTATATCAGATTGGTAAACAACAGACCCAACGTGGGTATTCGACACCGAGTTTTAGTGAGCTATATAAAGCGTGGCGACAAGAGAGTCAGCTCGTTAAGAAGTACCCAACGACCGATTAATCGGTATTTACTTACCCAGAGGCGTGTATAGGTAAACGATGACTAAATATAGACAAGCACCAACGGAGAAACTCTCCGTATTGGCGAATATCGAAGTGGTCGATCAAAGTATCGAGCTATTGTCTCAATTAACTGAACAGCAATATCTTTATAGAGCACTTCCTTATTTAGAGAGCAGCATTGGCGAGCATACCAGACATAATATTGACCTCTACATAGCGATCATGGAACCAAAAGAGAACGGTCTTATTGATTATGACGTGCGGCATAGAGGATCTGTGGTTGAGAGTGATCGTCAACAAGCGATCGCCAAGTTTACACAGATTAAACAGTGGCTATTGGCACTGACGGCACAACAAATCACGTCAACAACCTTGATAAAAACAGAAGTCTCCATTAAAGATACACGTTGTGCGACTTTACGCTCAAGCATGGAAAGGGAGTTGGTATTTGTTGCTTCTCATACCACGCATCATTTGGCGTTAATGAAAGTAGCCGCAATAAGTTGCGATGCACAGGTTGATAAAAATCTAGGTTACGCCCCAGCAACAACGACGTATCAAAGGGAGCGTTGTTAATGTGTACCTTGTCATGGGTCATGGAAGATCAAGGTTACCATCTGTTCTTTAATCGAGATGAACACAAATCCCGAACTCCTGCCCAGCCCCCTAAAAAATTTTCGAATAATGGTATTCATTACCTTATGCCTATTGACCCAGTAGGAAAAGGGAGTTGGATTGCCACTAATCAATTTGGAGTGACAATCGGCCTACTCAATAATTATCAAGGAGTAACACCAGATGGTGAATTGATCAGCCGTGGCCAAATAGTGAAACAGTTAGCAGAAAGTCGTACTCTGCATGACATTCGAAGCGAAATTGAGGAGATGCCACTTCACCGTTATGCTCCTTTTACAGTGGTAATAATAATACCCAGCCATCCAGTCCTTTGTTACCAATGGAATGGGCATGGTTTACATTCAATAAAGGCGACATCACCGATGGTTTCGTCAGGGGTATCACTTAAAGAGGTAACGGAGTATCGAGAGGCTATCTTTCACTCACTCGTCGATCAGAGTGAAAATAGCACAAAATTGCAGGCTTTCCATTTACACCAACATAGTGACTATGGCTACCTTTCAGTGTTAATGCATAGAGATGATGCGCAGACAGTGAGTATGACAAGTGTTGAAGTAAACAATCGAAAAATCACAATGAAGTATCATTCCATACCCGTAGATAAACAGGAAAAAATGTGTCAGGAACCGTGTCAGATAATAGATCGCGATTTTATTAAATAATGTGATTATAAGGTGAAATAAATACCTTAAATCCCCGTTCTTATTTACTGTAGAATATTTAAATGCACTCAATAAACGAATGGATGGAAAAAATGAACAGAATTATTTTATTATTTATATTGATATTCAGTGGTGTAAGTCATGCCAGCGATGAGATATATACTAGTTTTTTTAGTAATAAGGCATTAGGTGGCTACGATGCCGTCTCATATTTCGAATCTGACCAACCAATAATGGGTAATGCCACGTTTTCTACGGTATACAAAAGTGCAGATTGGTTTTTTTCATCTCAACAACATTTAGATGCTTTTAAAGCTAACCCAGAAAAATACGCCCCGCAATACGGTGGTCACTGTGCTTGGGCAGTAGCAGAAAAAAGCGATAAAGCACCGGGTGATCCAGAGGTGTGGACCATCGTTAACAATAAACTATATCTAAATTACAACAAAGATATTCAACAAAAATGGGAGATGAATATTCCAGGGTTCATTTCAGATGGTGATAAGAATTGGTCTATTATTGTCAACGAATAATCACTCTGGATAGTAAGGAGATATTATGAAATATATTAATAGTAAATCTATCTTGACTGGTTTTATTACATTAATCTTTGTTC
>NZ_JAKJSQ010000130.1:0-4334 GCF_050337105.1 Aliivibrio kagoshimensis | reverse complement strand
CTTATTACATCATCGCAGTTGTATTTGTATTGGTTGTTTATTATCTTTTTGGCGAAGTATTCTATATCGCGCTCCCAGAAGCAATGTGGTCATAGGAGGTTATGATGTTCGAATATTTAATTGATGGTCTAGCAACGGCCCTTAGCTTTGCCGTTTTACCGGTACTAGTCTTCGGCGTACTCGGTGGTGTTATTCTTGGCGCTCTCCCTGGACTCACCGCAACGATGGGGGTTGCGATATTGCTCCCGTTTACCTTTGGTATGGAACCAACGTCTGCACTTGTAATGCTTATCGGTGTATACATCGGCGGGATTTATGGTGGTTCAATTGCCGCCATTTTACTCAAAACTCCTGGGACACCAGCTTCAGCAGCAAGCGTTCTCGATGGCCACACAATGGCAGTAAGAGGCCAAGCGGCAAGAGCGTTAAGCATATCTGCTGTTGCTTCATTTATTGGTGGATTAATAAGTACTATTGTTCTGATTGCAATTGCCCCTAAATTAGCCACTTTCGCCCTTCGTTTTAATGCCCCAGAGTATTTCGCCTTAGCCCTATTTGGCTTAACGATTATTGCAAGTGTCTCTTCCAATAACATTTTCAAAGGATTACTTGCAGGAACTATCGGACTGTTAGTCTCAACCGTCGGGCTCGATCCAATTAGCAGTGTGCCAAGATTTACTTTTGACATTATGGACCTCTACAGCGGAATCAATGTCATTCCAGTTCTTATCGGTTTGTTTGCACTCTCTGAAGCGCTCAATCAGCTTGAAAAATTGTTCACGGAAAAAAAGACTGTCGCCCCTAAATTTGATCATAAATTGCTAAGTAAAAGCGATTTAAAAGAGATGTTACCCACTGCAATAAAAAGTGGACTAATGGGCACAACTATCGGCTCAGTACCTGGTGCAGGTGCCGATATTTCTGCATTCGTATGCTATAACGAAGCAAAACGTTCATCAAAAAAACCCGAAGAGTTCGGTAACGGTTCCGTGCGCGGTCTTGCCGCAGCTGAGGCTGGAAACAATGGAGTAACGGGAGGTTCTCTCGTCCCTCTTCTCACCCTTGGTGTTCCAGGTGATGCGGTTGCTGCCGTATTGTTAGGTGCTCTCATTGTTCAAGGCTTAACACCTGGCCCCCTCCTCTTTGCTCAGAATCCAGAGGTGGTTTACGGTGTATTCAGTTCAATGTTAATTGCGAACTTAGTGATGTTGGCAATTGGTTTACTGGGCATTCGATTCTTCTGCCGCATCATTGAAGTGCCAAAACTCATCATGATTCCTATCATAGTGTTCTTGTCGATTGTTGGTGCATACGCAATTAACAACTCAATGTTTGACGTTGGGATTGCCATTGGGTTTGGATTACTTGGCTTCATCTTAACCAAGTTAGATATTCCATCGTCACCGATCCTACTTGCCATTATTTTGGGGCCAATGGCCGAGACCAATCTGAGGAAGTCTTTATTGATGTATGAAGGCAGTTGGTCGTTCCTATATGAACGCCCTATCGCTCTCGCTTTCATTGTTTTAGCTGTTCTCTCTATATACTCAACATTAAAAATGAAAAAAAAGCAGGCACTAAAACAGTCTCAATCCAATGATGAGTAGTAAGTACAATCCATAAACAACACGAGAATATAAACACTTGTACGTTGTGATTTAACCATGCTCAACACAAGATGTTGAGCATGGTTTTTAATCCCTTTCAAAGCAAGTTTACACACTTAATTTATATAGATGCCCAAATGAAGCTGTAGAATCAGGACGAATTCTTTTTATAATGGCTAATAACAATTCAGCCGTGGACACCGCATCAGCGAGAGCGTTGTGGCTATTGTAGGCTGGTAATCCATACCGCTCTCTCACTCCGGTTAGTGTTAAATCAATACCAACATCTCGATTGAGAGCCTTAGCCATTCGCTTTTCAATGCATAAGGTATCTAGCCACAATAAAGGCATATCTGGTAAATGATAACTCTCATTTAAGTATTTATTCATAAAACGCGCTTCAACGACACAAGCATGTGCAACTATTACTTTCCCCCGAGCCGCTTCAAAAAAAGTCATCATAGCGTCATGAATATTCACTCCTCCAGACAACATTTGGGGAATGATGTGGTTAATGACCGCGGTTTCAGGTTTAACTTGCGAACCGTTATTGATATAAAGGTGATGCGCTGAAGATAAGTCGACTTTTCCTTGTTTAATATCAACCCACCCCATCGACAAAATGAGATCGTCGTTACAATCGAGTCCTGTCGTTTCAAAATCCAACACAATGTACTCAAGTTCATTCGCTAAATCATCAATTTCAGGGAATGGCAGATCCAGCACACGAGTCAAAAACTTAGGCAATTGTAACGTCGAAACGTACCGCTTCCTTTGCCGTTTAATCACTTCAAGTGGATGGAAGTATCGCAGAATCGATTTTATCATCGGCTACCAAACCTTATTTTTACGCCGTCTTGCAAATCCGCAATAATTCGAAACGCATCCTTTAAGTGCTTACGCTCAAAACTGCCGAAACTATTGGGATCGATATGATTGTCGGGTTTGTCACCACGTTTGAGTGCTTCAAGTTGATGACTAAAACGAAATGATAATATAAATTGATAAGCCCCTAAAATATTCTTAAAAGCATCGTCACTCAATACCCCCTTATCATTCGCTGCAGTAAAACGTTCATCAGTCGCTGACAAATCGCATTCTACGGCAAGCCCATAAATTCTGGCCAAATCTATAACAAGATTTATCGCGTATTTTTTAACATTGAGTGCTTTTTTATTCTCACCTGACTTTTCCAGGACCAAGCTATTAAATATGCCTAATGGCGGGTTGGTATTGACCGCATCTCTGACCAAAGTACTTAAAAACTCACGGTTATTTCGGATATTCGCATGCAGTTCATTACGCAAGATTTTTTCATATTCACTGTTACCATAAACAGTGCGTATTTCAAGAAAAACACTGATATTTAGCAAGCGTTCGTACTCAGGATTTGAAACCCATTTTTTGTAATAACATTTCCATACTGCTAAAGACTGACACCATTTAGGTGTCACTGCCATGTATTTCCCCGGGCATAAAGGGTATCCACAACTGGCAAGCCCATTTGTAACTATGACAGATAGATTGTTGAAATAGCTACGATCACTTTCAGTCGCGTCATCAGATAAAACAATAGCGCTGTCTTGATCTGACAGCATATGAACTTCATTCCTAGCGTGAGAACCGGCAACTATCCAAGAAAAATCACAAGGGGGGGCGCCTAGCGTATCAATGGCAATTTGAATCAAACGACGGGTATATGAATCCATGATCATCGTCATGACTTTTCCTACGGTTTCAGGCCTAACCTTTCCTTCAACCAAAGCTTCAAAAATCGCTTGTCGCTCTGGGGTAAAGTTTGCCATCGCTTCGACACTCTCTGCATACTTGATCTTCTCGATCAGAAATATCGCTTGAACTCGGTGATTCTGAACGAGATGAGAGGTAGTCAATAATCCAATGGCTTTATTATCTTTAACCACAGGTAAGTTGCGAATATTGAACTGCATCATCATTGATGCAGCATGCAATACCAAATCATCGGGTTTTACTGTCAAAGGTGAATGTGTCATCACTTCTGAAATGAGACTCGCTGTACTGACGCCATAAGCAATAACTCGCTTGGTCATGTCTCGATCCGTAATCAATCCAACCAGGTCACCCTCTTCATAAATCACGGCACACGGAGAATGTTGTTTCAACATTTCATTAGCAACACTTTGAATGGTTTGGTGAGATTGCACGACGGCGACCCTACCGCTTGCCACTTCTTCCACCCGACGAATAAACAATCCTTTCTCTTTATTTGACCACACCACATCCAGTGCAGATTTAAGCCTAACTTGTGCTTGTGATGCGAAATGTTCGGCACTGCTTGGGGAGGCTTTAAACAGGGTTTGAAGTGCGGAATGTGGGACCAAATAGAGTAACGTGTTTTCGATCGCGACGGCACGATAACCATTATCTGAGTCCATTTCAGCATCAAGAAACGTAAAACCAAATAGATCTTCTGTTCCTAACCTAGCCCTAAGAACGCCATCCACTTTGCGTTGTTCCATCGATCCCGTTCGGACTATGTACAACGATTTTTCTTTTCCATCAGCAGACAAATCAACCGTTTCGCCTTTAGCTAAATAACTAATTTTTACGTGAGACGCTAACGCTTTTAATGCCTGTTTAGGAATTTTATCAAACGGATCAATTTGACCGATGAATTGAATGATATTTGGCAACAATGACTGAGGCATCATCAGGTTCCATTAAATTTAATTAGTATTATTATATAAC
>NZ_JAKJSQ010000129.1:0-4762 GCF_050337105.1 Aliivibrio kagoshimensis | reverse complement strand
GTATAAGTTTGCAGCAATAATAAGGGGTTTTTATTTTTTTACTTTTAAAGTATGAGCAGACTCTCATCCAAAAAATATATTTAAAAGACTCAGCAATAAATAGGTGTTTAAGCACTGAGATTTTTCTTTTATTTTTATAAACCCTATAGTGATCATTTAAGATCAATGCGATTAACTCTTTAGATGACATCTGTGTCTACTCTACTTCTTCAATTGTCACTATTTATTATGATATTCTTTATACCAATCTACAAATTGGTTTATACCAACTTGCAGCTCAGTTTTTGGTTTAAAGTTGATCGTTTTTTCTAATTCACTTACATCTGCGTAGGTACGTACTACATCTCCATCTTGCATTGGAAGATAGACTTTTTCTGCTTTTTTACCTAGTGCACTTTCTATGCAGCCAATAAAGTTTTCTAACTCGACAGGTGCATTATTGCCAATATTATAGATCTTGTGTAGGGGGGAGCCTTCTTGGCTGTTGTCATCTTTACTAGGGGTGACATCTTGTATGCGGAGTATTCCTTCAACGATGTCATCAATATAGGTAAAGTCTCGTTGCATTTTACCGTTATTGAATACCTTAATTTCCTTCCCGTCGGCAATCGCTTCAGTAAATAGGAATGGGGCCATATCTGGACGCCCCCATGGACCATAAACGGTAAAGAATCTTAAACCTGTTGTAGGTAAATTGTATAAATGGCTGTAACTGTGTGCCATCAGTTCGTTAGATTTTTTTGTAGCGGCATAGAGTGATACTGGATTATCCACATTATCGTCAGTTGAAAATGGAATTTTTTTATTCATCCCATACACCGAGCTAGAAGAAGCGTAGACAAGATGCTTAACGTTATTGTGACGGCAGCCTTCAAGTATGGTTGCCATACCCACTAAGTTTGAATCTATGTAGGCCATTGGGTTTTCAATTGAATACCTGACACCGGCTTGAGCAGCAAGGTGAATGACACGGTCAAATTGCTCTTCTTCAAATAAGCTCGCAATATTATCACGATAGGCAATGTCCATTTTGACAAAGCGAAAGTTATCTAAATGCTCTAATCGTGCAAGACGATCTATTTTTAACTGCGGGCTGTAATAGTCATTGAGATTATCAAGCCCAACGACTTGGTGACCATCTTTACATAAACGCTCTGCTACAAAATTGCCAATGAATCCAGCGGCGCCTGTTACTAAATATTTCACGGATGTCTCTCCAGTACTGAAATCTTTTTAGGGTTTAATTAGATAATTCCGCGAGTATCAATCACAACCTTCGTTGCAAATTGTGTTTTATCAGATGCTTTAAACTCTTTGTGATCCACAAGTACGACTACAACATTGGCTTTTTCTAGTGCATTCTCAAGTGACGTTAGCTCAATATCCTTAGCATTTAGTTTTTCAGGTAGTGCTTGAATGTTTGGTTCCACGGCAATGATCTCACCAATACCTTTTCCGACAAGTTCTTCCACAATCTGAAGGGCAGGACTTTCACGAAGATCATCAATATCAGCTTTAAATGCTAAACCTAGGCAAGCAATAACAGGGCGTTTGAATTCATCCGCAGCTTTGGTTATTTGTTCTATAACATAGTGAGGCTTTGCATCATTGGTTAAACGAGCTTGACGGATGATGTTAGCTTCATCTGGACAGCTATCGACAATAAACCATGGGTCAACAGCAATACAGTGGCCGCCGACTCCTGGGCCCGGATTTAATATATTGACTCGCGGATGACGGTTAGCCAGTTTGACTAACTCCCAAACGTTTATTTTCAATTTTTCACAGATGACAGATAACTCGTTAGCAAAAGCTATGTTGACATCTCTGAATGAGTTCTCTGTAAGCTTGGCCATTTCGGCAGTTCTTGCATTGGTTATAATGCACTCACCGCGAACAAACGTTTGATATAGTGACGCAGCTTTTTCAGAACATCTATTGGATAATCCACCAATGACGCGGTCATTGGAGATCAACTCTTGCATGACATATCCTGGCAATACACGTTCCGGACAATGAGCAACATTAATATCAGCTGCATCGCCTTTATCTTGAGGAAAGCTAAGATCTGGGCGTGCTTGTTGTAACCACTCCGACAGTTTTTCTGTTGTACCTACGGGCGAAGTCGATTCTAAAATAACCAAATTACCCTTTTCTAATACAGGAGCAATCGCATTGGCAGCCGCTTCAATATATGAGAGATCAGGTTGATGATTATCGCCTTTAAATGGGGTCGGGACTGCCACCATAAAGACTTCTGCTGACTCTGGTGTCGTGGTGGCGCGAAGTTTTCCAACAGTGACGGCACTTCTTACCGCAATGTCTAAGTCGGGTTCCACAATGTGGATATTACCGGCATTGATAGTGTCTACCGCATGTTGGTTTACATCTATACCGACGACATCAATCCCACGTGAGGCGATAACTGCAGCAGTAGGTAGACCAATATATCCAAGTCCAATAACGGATACTTTATTAAAACTCATTGTTTAATCCTTCATTTTCAATGCGATTTTCCCGTCGAAATAGTATTCCACGAGATAGTTATTCGTTGTTATAGCGTTTTCTGTAATGCGCTGACTAATATGTCGATGATTCTTGCGCTTGCTTTACCATCACCGTATGGGTTGTGTGATCTTGCCATCGACGAATACAGCGTCTCATCATCAAGCAGACCGATGACGTTACTAGTAATAACGTCAGTATCTGTTCCCACCAGTTTAACCGTTCCAGCGTCTACTGCTTCAGGGCGTTCTGTAGTATCTCTCATGACTAAAACTGGTTTTCCTAAAGACGGAGCTTCTTCTTGAATACCACCAGAATCGGTTAAAATGATGTGTGCTTTAGTCATTAAGTAAACGAATGGTAAGTAGTCTTGAGGTTCTATCAAATGAACATTACTTGCATTAGACAGTAGGCGATTAACTGGCTCTTGCACATTTGGGTTGAGATGTACTGGGTAACAAATTTGAATATCATCTCGTGTAGATAGATCAGCAAGTGCCTGACAAATACGTTCGAAGCCACCACCAAAGCTTTCGCGGCGATGTCCAGTAACTAGAATCAGTTTTTTACTGTTATCGATAAATGGAAAGCGAGATGCCAGATCATTTGAAAATTCACTGTTTGTCTCTATTTTGGTTTTTACATCCAACAGAGCATCAATAACGGTGTTACCGGTTACGTGAATATTTTCAGCGGGTACATTTTCATTGAGTAAATTCTGTTGAGAGTTACTTGTTGGGGCATAATGTAGGCTGGCTAAGCTGCCAGTTAGTTTGCGGTTGCCCTCTTCAGGCCAAGGGGAGTAGATATTAGAAGTCCGCAATCCAGCTTCGACATGAGCGACAGGAATTTGCTGGTAATAGGCCGCTAAACTGGCTGATAGTGTGGTTGAGGTATCCCCATGAACAAGTACGTAGTTAGGCTTCAGCTGTTGAAGAACTTCTCGTAATCCAGTTAGGATCTTACAAGTAACATCAGTAAGATCTTGACCAGGACTCATGATGTTAAGATCAAATTCAGGCGTTATGTCAAACAGTTCTAATACTTGATCGAGCATCTCTCTGTGCTGAGCGGTCACACAGACATAGGTATCTAAATCCTGATTTTGTTGGGACTCTTTAACAACAGGTGCCATTTTTATCGCTTCAGGGCGAGTTCCGAATACAAAAAGTACTTTCTTTTTTACAGTCATTTTATGGTCTCTTTAAAGCAAAATATTTTATGATTCTGTGGATTGATAATACTGACCGTATTGGCCATACCCATGTTCACTATTAGATTTTGTACGACTTATTTGATTGATCACCAGGCCATCAATTGAGATATCATGCTGGATCATTCTAGACATAGTGCTTTGTATCTGTGGGATTTTAGTGCTATTAGCTTTGATTACAATAACCGCAGCACCTGCCAATTTGCTGATTATTAATGAGTCACTGACAGCAAGCGTTGGTGGGGTATCTAAAATAATCCTATCAACTTGTTGTTCTAGCTTTTCTAATAAAGCTTTAAATTTAGCTGAGCTTAATAATTCTTGAGGGTTGGGTGATAACATCCCCGCAGGCAAAATAATTAGACCTGAATTCTCGTCATGGTATAAGCACTCTTCGAGCTCTACTCCCATTAAAAGGTGATTGGTTAGGCCCATCTGGTTTTTGCTCAATCCGAAACGTTCAGCTATGGATGGTTTCCTTAAATCACAGTCAATAAGTACCACCTTTTCCATTTTTGCTAATGACATAGCAATATTGATTGAGGTGGTTGTTTTTCCTTCCCCAGGTATAGAGGAGGTAATACTCACTCTTTTACGATTGGTGTTGACTAACTTCATCAGTAGAGAGGTTCTGATAGAACGAATAGACTCACTAAAAGCGTGTTCGTCTGCTTCAAAAAATAGAGTGTTATCTAACGGTTTATTTTTGAATTTTTTGTTTCTAACTGTTGGGATACCACCCAAAGGTAATAAACCAAACTTATCCTCGAAATCTTTTGCAGATTCAATTGTATTCTTTAAGGAATCAATCAAAATACTTATAATCATTGCAAACAGTAAGCTAGCTAGCATGGAGCCAATAACCAATTTTTTCTTTTTTGGGGCTGCAGCTTCTAGTGGTATTAAGGCGTGGTCTGTGAATCTAGCATTAGCAGACTTAAAATCACTAGTCGCTGAAGTTTCTTTTTGTCGGGTTAAAAACATATTGTAGAGCTGAGTATTAGTATCAACTTCTCTTTTTAAACTATAAAAACGGTTCTTTTT
>NZ_JAKJSQ010000128.1:0-4843 GCF_050337105.1 Aliivibrio kagoshimensis | reverse complement strand
ATATTAAATAAAAGAATCATAATTTATAAAGTAAGAGTTTTGTCAATTCTCTTTAATAGGATTGAATACCTGATGCAACCTGTTTATATTTCGCCACCTCATCAAAAGACCCTTAATCGTTTTAGTGGAAGAAGTATGAAAATCAAACAGTTAAAAGTAGCCGTTGCCGTTACTCTAGGAATCACTACATTAACAGGGTGTATGGGGCAAATGGGTGTCAGCCAAGTGGTGACAAAAGGCAACCTGATGGCGGTTGATAACCGTTACGGTCGCGCAGGGTTATTTGTTCTATTAGCGCCTATCTACGGCATAGCATCAATTGCGGATCTGTTTATATTTAACTCGATTGAATTTTGGACGGGTAAAAATGTGATCACTGGAAAATCCCCAGCCGTTGTCGATGCCCCTGTTGACTCAATTTTTAAAGTAAACAACAAATTAGACAAAAGCTTAACGACTGTTCCGGTGCAAGTGAATAATAGTGATATTCAAAGTGCTAGATTTGAACAAATCGATGACAACACATTAGCCATGAATATTGTCTATTTGAATGGAGTCAATCAAACAATACGCGGACAAAAAGATGAAGAATGGGTCCATTTTTATCTTGAGGATACATTGATCACCACGGTGTCTGTTAAAGAGTTAGAAGATTACGTGGCTCAAACAAAAGCATCACGGTCGTAACACAGTGAGCAGATGGTTTTCCATCTGCTTTTTTTTACCATTTGATGTAGAGTAGAAATGTCATCATTATTTCTAAAGGAGTAGCTCTATGCCGGCAACGTTATCTCAAATCAATCTCTTTCCTGTAAAGTCAGCACAGGGCATCGTTCTTACATCCACTGAAGTAGAGTGTACTGGTGTTCGCTTTGATCGACAATTTATGATCTCGCTAATGGACGGCACGATGGTTACAGCGAGAAGTTTTCCTCAACTTGTCCACATCAAGCCAACATTACACTCTGAAAGTCTATCCCTTCAATTTCAGCAACAGACCCCAATAGAGATCCACTACAATCAAATTCAAAAAGTGACCTTCAGTAGTGAAGTTTGGGGTGATAAGTTTGAGGCCTTCCGAACCAGCGAAGAAGCAGATAGATGGGTAAGTGAGGTTGTGGGTAAGCCTGCTGTTTTATTATACATAGGAGAGGAATCAGTTCGCTTTTCTCAAAAAGCCCAGCAAAAAGTGAGTTTTGCCGATGCATTCCCACTGTTGCTTATTTCCGAAGCATCACTGGATGACTTAAATGAACGTTCTACTGGGCAACATACCATGGATCAATTTCGGACTAACTTAGTTGTGTCAGGGACTGCTGCATTTGAGGAGGATAAATGGAAAACGATTCAAATCGGAGAGGTGGTATTTGATATTAATTGCCCTTGCAGCCGATGTGTGTTGACTACTGTTGATCCTAAAACTGCAGAGTTCCATCCCCAAAAAGAGCCCTTATCAACCTTATCGACGTATCGCTCTAATGAGCAGGGAAATGTCTTTTTTGGCCAAAATCTAATCGCGCGCAATGAAGGTGTTATCCGTCAGGGAGATGATATCATTGTTATCGAAACGCAAAAGCCAATACAATATCTGATTAAAGAACGCCCTTTACATAATGAATTGCAGAAAGATATTGTTAATGACATAGAAAAAACAGTGTCAATTAGTATCAATGGACACCTTTTTACAGGTAATGATCAACACACTATTCTGGAACAGGCTGAAGAAGAGGGCATCTCTTTACCTTATAGCTGTCGTTCTGGGTTCTGTGGTGCATGTAAAATAATGAAGGAGAGTGGGGAGATTTCAGATACCCCAATGGATGCACTTTTAGAGAGTGAAATAGAAGAAGGGTATATTCTTGCGTGCTGTGCCAAACCGACTACAGATATCGAGTTGGTTAATTAATAACAACTTACTATCTAGAAAAAAGGAGACGTAAGTCTCCTTTTTTGTCGCAGATTATTTTTTTCCATGCATGCTTTGTTTGTCTGCTTCTGTTAATTCACGAATTTTTCTACTAATGTCGCGGCGAACTTTCGAAATCTCTGCGCTTTTTATAATGTGGTCGTCAACGCGATCTTCATAATCCGCTTTCATGTTGTTTACGATAGCAAGTACTTCGTCAGTACTCATTTGGGGATTAATGTAGTCAAGAAGGTTCTCAAGAAGCGTGACACGTTTTTGATTATCACGAATCTTCTTCTGGTTGTCTTGAAGCTCACGTTTTAACTTATTCTTTCTGCGCGCTTGGTTTACAATTTCGAATACGTTTTTCATTTATGACCCCAATTTCGATAATTTATAATTCCTTAAGGGATTAAAGCATAAGAGAGAGTTGCAAAAAAGTGTTTTGATCAACAACATACTTAATTGATCGAAAAAAGTCAGGTTAAGCTGATTTCACCTCAACATTTTTTGCGGCATCTTCCTTATCGCGGGTAATCAGTTTTAGCTCTTCTGTGGGTGTCGCTTCACGGTTTTCACCTATCAGTAACCCGCCTTTTTCAATGGTAAGCTGTTTGGTTTCTAAAATACCACGAAATTGCCCTTTAGGCTGGATATTGACTTCAGGGCTCGAGCAATGGCCTTCGACTAAGCCATTAATAATGACTAAATTAGCATACACATCACCTTTCACTCTACCAGTAGGGGTGATAAACACTTGTTGATTGGTTTTGATTGTACCTTCGAAGTAGCCATCAATCTGGATGTTTTGCTCAGACTCGATGTTACCGTTAACTCGGCAACCTTTTGCGATGATAGATAAAGTCGTTGAGCTGGCTGAACTGCCGCTATTGTTGAACATTCCCATGGAAGGCCTCTGTACTATTGTAAAAGTGAACGTGATTTTGAAAAAAGAACAAAAAAATGAGATCTTAATGTTAGAGGATTATATGATAGATAACACAATTAATAACTCGGCTTTTCCTGTAATGGGAAAGATATCACGGATATTCTGAAATATTGCGTAGAGTTATTAGCAATTAGATACGCCCATCTCATCAGCGAAAGAGACTTGATATGACCATTCAATTAAGTGCCACAGAATCTAGAGTTATTGGTTGTTTGTTAGAAAAAGAGATTACAACTCCTGAGCAATACCCATTGACCCTAAATGCATTAACTACTGCCTGCAATCAAAAAAGCAATCGCGACCCCGTTTTACAACTGAGCGAAGCAGAGGTACAAGATTCAATTCAGCAACTGAGCCAACGTCATTTGATTAGTGAACTCTTTTTAGGGAGCAGTCGAGTAGCAAAATATCAGCATCGATTCTGTAATACTGAATTTGGTAATTTACAACTATCCGAACAGGAGTTAGCCATTGTTTGTGTGTTGTTACTAAGAGGTGAGCAAACACCAGGGGAGCTTAGAACCCGAACAAATCGTTTGTGCAGCTTTACGAGTGTTACTGAAACTGAAGCGGTGATGACACAGTTAGAGCAGCGAGGATTACTTGTTAAGTTATCCCGAGAGCCTGGTAAAAGAGAGAATCGTTATGCTCATCTCTTCTTAGACAGAGAGCTGGCAATTCAGACAGCTCAAGTAGAGCAAGAAAAAGAGAGAGCAGATTATTCAAGAATTGAGGCATTGGAACAAGAGGTAGCCTTACTTAGGAGTGAACTAGAAGCGTTGAAATCATTGTTGGATACTATCCGTTAACATGCAAGAAAATAAGCCGTGGTTTGTTTATCTCATTCGAACTGATATAGGTCACTTGTATTGTGGTATTACTACCGATTTAGAACGTCGGCTGCATGTTCATCAAAGTGGAAAAGGGGCAAAGTACTTAAAGGGTAAAGGGCCTCTCTTGCTCGTTTGGAGTGAGACGCTGCACGATAAAAGCCAAGCATTAAAGGTAGAAGTACGAATTAAGAGATTATCAAAGACAAAAAAAGAGCAGCTCATTGTTGATAAGCTGCTTTTTAAAGATATTATTGCAATGATCTAAGCTTTAGATTTCGTCATAGATGGTTGGAATGGCTTTACGCTTATGTTGTGTTGCTTTATAGATGGCCACAATTCTATCACTTACTGTTGACTCAACGGGTCTTCCCTCAAGAAAATCGTCAATTTGCTCATAGCTAAGATTTAGAGCCTCTTCATCTGCTTTCTGAGGAGAAAGCTCTTCTAAATCAGCTGTGGGTACTTTACAAACTAGAGAAGTCGGTGCACCTAATTCGGCAGCTAACTGTCGGACTTGACGTTTATTTAAACCAAATAGTGGCGCTAAATCACAGGCACCATCACCGAATTTGGTGTAGAAACCAGTGAGGTTTTCAGCTGAATGATCAGTACCAATAACCAATCCTCCTAAATAGCCCGCAATCTCATACTGAGCTACCATACGGGCTCTGGCCTTTACATTCCCTTTAACAAAATCAATTTTTTCTGCAGCGACGGGTAAAAGGGATGCTGAGTGTAATGCTTCAGTGGCACTTGCGTGAAGGCCATCAACGCCGGCTTTTATATTCACGGTCACTGAGTGGGTTGGTTGGATAAAAGAGAGCGCCAATTGAGCTTCTTCTTCATCTTTTTGCTCACCATAGGGGAGGCGAACAGCAATAAATTGATATGGGTTATCATTGTTCTGGTGGTTTAAGCTATCAACAGCTAGTTGAGCAAGTCGACCACAAGTTGTTGAATCAACGCCACCACTAATACCCAGAACCAAATTGGTACAACCCGACTGTAGTAATCTATTTTTGATAAAATTAATACGACGTTCAATCTCGAACTCAGGGTTAATCGTTGCTAAAACGCGCATTTCAGAGCGGATAGTGTGTTCCATTTTATTGTACCTATTGTCCAAATGTTTATTCGAGTTATGATACCTAATAA
>NZ_JAKJSQ010000127.1:0-4882 GCF_050337105.1 Aliivibrio kagoshimensis | reverse complement strand
GGCTATATACGTTATTTATACTTAAATTAATATCTAATGTGAATAGTTATTAGTTTATTCTGGAATAATATTCGTGCCAGCAGTACCGTTGAGGATGCTTAAACCATCTTCTAGGTCACCGATGCCCACTAATTTACCGCCTTGGTTGATGAATTCACATGAAGCTTCAATTTTTGGCCCCATCGATCCCGCATCAAATTCATATTGAGACAGCTCTTTTGGTGTCGTGCTGCGAATTGCTTGTTGAGTGGGTTTACCCCAATCAAGGTAGACAGCATTTGCATCAGTAAGAATAAGCAGAGCATCAGCATTGATCTGTTTAGCAAGGTAAGCCGCAGACATATCTTTGTCAATAACTGCTTCAATACCAATCAGTTTTCCGTTCTCTTCTTTAACTGGAATACCACCACCGCCAGTACAAATTACTAGGTGACCCTGAGCAATTAGGCATGAAATCGCATCGTCTTCAACGATACCGATTGGTTGTGGGCTTGGAACAACGCGACGGAAGTGTTTTCCATCAGGTTTTACTGTCCAGTTATATTTCTCTGCCAGATCACGTGCTTCAGCTTCAGGATAAATAGGACCGATTGGTTTGGTTGGGTCCAAAAATGCTGGATCATTTGGATCCACTTTCATCTGAGTAAGCATGCATGATACGTTCAATTGTGGTAATAGGTTACGCAATTCCTGCATTAACATATAACCAATCATGCCTTGTGTTTCTGACCCTAATACATCTAATGGGTACGGAGCTACTGCTTTGTACTCTAAACCTTGTAGGGCAAGTAAACCTACTTGTGGTCCGTTTCCGTGTACTAAAACAACGTTGTATTCCTTGGCTATTTCAGAAATTGTTTTGGCCGCTTTTGCTATATTCGCACGTTGTGTATCCGCTTCTAACGGCTCACCGCGACGAAGTAATGCATTACCACCTAATGCAACAACTACAGTTTGTTTAGTCATTGTTCATATCTCTTATATTAGGAATAGAGGCTGGTGAGATAACTCACCAGCATCGAATGGTTGATATTAGATACCGTCACGTTCGATTGGGCAACTCATGCAGCGAGCACCGCCACGTCCGCGACCAAGTTCGTCACCTGGGATAGGTAGAACTGTGATGCCTGCTTTGTCGTATTTTTCGTTAGTGTAAGTGTTACCTTCGTAACCAATTACAACGCCTGGTTTAACGGTTAGTACGTTATTTGCATCATTCCATTGCTCACGTTCAGCTGTGAAGCTATCACCGCCAGTAGTGATTAGGTTTAGTTGACTTACGCCTAATGCTTTTTCAATAGCAGTAACGAAGTAACCTTCTTCTTTCACATTCACTGCGCCAGTTTCGTCGCCAGTTAGGCTCCAGCATTGAACGTCTTTACGAACAACTTCAGGATATACAGAGAATGTATCTTCGTTCATGTGTGTCATTACAGTGTCTAAGTGCATGCAAGAGCGGTGCTTAGGCAATTGCATTGCAATCACTTGCTTCGCTTGGCCACTTTTGAATAGACCTGATGCTAGCTGCTCAACACCTTGTGGTGTTGTACGCTCAGACATACCAATAAGTACAGAGCCTTTACCGATAACCAGTACGTCGCCGCCTTCAATAGTAGACTGGTCGTACATTTTTTCTTCGTCACCGTAGTATTTAATGAAATCTTGGCCGGCGAACGACGGGTGCCAACGGTAGATTGCACGAACGTGGTTAGTTTCACGTTGACGAGCTTCTTTAGCCATTGGGTTGATTGAAACACCGCCGTATACCCAGCAAGAAGTATCGCGAGTAAATAGGTGGTTTGGTAGAGGTTCAATGATGAAGTCTGTTGGAGCGTGCATGCCTTGCATCATAGAAGATGATGTCATTGTCATTTCAGCGTAAGACAAACCACCCGTTAGGATTTTAGCTAGCTCTACATTTGGCAGGTCAGCTAGGTAGCAGCGTACGTCACTTGCGAATGTTTTACCTAAACGGTAATCAGATACCTGACGAGTCAACAACCACTCTTTAGCTTCAGTTACTGCTAACGTATCAGCAAGAAGATCAGTTAGAAGTAAAACTTCGACACCTTGGTCACGCAACGTTTTTGTAAATACATCATGTTCTTTACCTGCACGTTCTACTGCTAATACATCATCAAATAATAAATCGTGGCAGTTAGATGGTGTTAAGTGGCTTAGTGAACGTCTTGGACGGTGAACTAAAACTCTTTTTAACTGACCTACTTCTGAACCTACATATAATTTGCTCATGTTCAACTCTCTTTTAGATGACTAACTGGCACTATGCCAACACTAGATTGCGAAGGTGAATGAAAATACAGTTTTTAATCGTTTCGTGCTTCGCTTTATCGTATGGATTAATCATACTCGACTGGGGCGGTAATTCTTCGATCTCCGTCACACTTTTACGAGTAATTATAATTGTAAGTCATTGTTTTAAAAGCGTTATTTATTCACGCTCATTCATTTTTTTTAAAGAATTTATATGTCAATAAAGTGCGTTTTGAGTGGTGTTGATAAAGCTAACCTACTGAAAGACCTTCGTTGACAAAAATAGAAGTGGGATTTTATGCAACCACTATTCTAGGCGAAAAAACCAACAAATGGGCAGTTATGCACTTTTTTCGAAGCTGTATATGAATTTAGTAAAATAGAGTGAAAAAATAATTTAAATAAGATGAAAGTAACCCTTAAGAGGTGGTTTTTTAGTTGAAGAATTTGAACAAACAAAAGAGAGATAGTGATGTTTTATACACGTGTTTGGGGGGAATAACGCCAGGATGAATAACCCGTATTCATCGATAACGGTGACATTCTCTCGCTTATATTCGTGGTGGCTTTGCATGACAGCCGACGAGAGCAGATACTGAACGTAGGGAGGGCAGGTAGGTTGGATGGATAAAGGTAAAGCCGCTGATTGAGGAAGAGAGTGATAAGATAAAAAAAGCCAGCACTAGGCTGGCTTATCGATAAAGATAGGTTATCTATGATTACATAATTGCACCAAGGCTAAGCATAATGGTGATAAGAACCATAAGAATACCGATGAGAGGCATTACCCACTTCAGCCAGCGTACGTAAGGGACTTTAGCAATGGCCAAACCACCCATAACAACAGCGGAGGTTGGTGTGACTAAGTTGACTATCCCTGATGCTGACTGGTAAGCAGTAACCACTAGATCACGACTTACACCAGCGAAATCAGCCAGTGGAGCCATAATTGGCATGGTTAATACCGCAAGACCTGATGATGAAGGTACTAGGAATGATAGTAAAATTTCTAACCAGTACATTACGTTGATGAACAAGATAGATGAAAGACCTGTCACAGCGTTTTCAGCAGTAAATAGAATCGTATCAGTGATCATACCTCTATCCATGATGACTACGATGCCTCGAGCGATACCGATGATAAGGGCAACACCTAGAAGGTCACGTGCACCATCAATGAAGCTTGACGTCAGATCTTCTTCGCTCATTCTAGCAATCAAGCCAACAATGATTGAAGCGGCAATGAACATTGCTGAAATTTCAGCCATCCACCAACCAGCAACAGCAACACCGTAAATCATGACACCGAATGCGGCAGCAAATACAGCCAAAATAACTTTGCGAGTTGTTGTGAACTCAAGGCTACCTTGATCGTCTTTGTCACCTAGGAAGAATGCTTTGTTTTCTTCATACTTGTCATAAACAATAGATTTTGATTGGTCTGCTTGAACCATTTTTGCGTAACGCATAACGTAAGCAACACAGATGAACCAGCCAATTACTAAGATAGAAGCACGTAGCATGATGCCATCAGTAAATGGAATGCCAGCAGCATTAGCAGCAATAACCGTTGCAAATGGATTGATAGTCGAACCAAGCGTTCCGATACCGGCACCAAGTAGCACGGTTGCAGCAGCAACAACTGGGTCAAAACGAGCGGCAATCATTACAGGAACAAGTAGAGTATAAAAAGGTAATGATTCTTCAGCCATACCGTAAATAGTACCGCCAGCTGCAAACAGAGCCATTAGGATAGGTATCATCCACTCCTCTTTGCCTTTTAGACGAGCTGTTACCCTTTCAATACCAGCGTCGATTGCGCCTGTTTTTGTTACTAGGCCTAGGAAGCCACCAATAACAAGGATAAATAATGAAACATCAATCGCGCCTGCTTCATACGTGTTGTGATCATAAAGACCATCAATTGGTGCTAAGAAAATATCGACAATACCTTGTGGATTATTTTCTACTTGTTGGTATGTACCAGTAACTGGCACCTCTTTTCCTAGATTTTCATCCATTACTCGATCGTACTGGCCTGCTGGAACAATCCAAGTCAACAGAGCAACAAAAGCGATGAGTGCAAATAAAATTGTGTATGCAGATGGAAATTTAAAGTTTGCTAAGAAACCTTTTTTTTCATCTTTGTTAACGGTATCAGTGGTCATGATTCTCTCCTTCTGCCAACAATTTTTAAATGATCGTTTGGCGATAAATCTCATGTCATTAAAGTGTAATTTCAGAGAAAAGTTTATACTGAGTAACTAACCATAACTATGGTGACCGTCACGATTTTCAGCTTGTTGTCCGACACAAAATCTTATGTTGGCATGGTGTACTGGGTATTAATGAGATAATAATGCTTGTCTATGCTATTTATTCATTTTGAAGGATATTTTTTTTATGCGTTTGATATCCTGTTATTGTTAAATAGCTCTCTTATATAGGTAAAGCTAGGTTGGAGGAAGGAAAAAAAACAGTGGTTATGCGTTATTATTGCAGGGTTATGGGAAAACAAAATTGAAAGAGTGCTTAAAAAGTGGGATTTTATTCATATAATTTTTTTAGTTTATTTCTGTGCTAAAAACGTATTATCAACCATATATTT
>NZ_JAKJSQ010000126.1:0-5125 GCF_050337105.1 Aliivibrio kagoshimensis | reverse complement strand
GATTAAGGATACAAATTAAACGATATAAATCAGTATATTAGATGGATTTGATTTATAAAGCACAATAAACCTTAAGAGGCTTGGGGGGACAAAATGCTAACACAAGTTCTAGCGCTGGTATTAACTGCCGTGGTTATTGCTCCAGTAATGGCCAAAACAAACAAAGCAATATCTATCTATGATGACACATACGTCGTGCAAACCTATACCAATAACATCAATCAAGCGGTGTATGATGAGGCGTATGGCGGCAGAGTTGAGCAACTAAACGACACAGAGATTAAGTTTCAATTTTCTTTATCAGTTCCGATGGTTCGATACGACAGTGTAGCGCTAATGTTGTCCTATACCCAATTGTCACTATGGCAGTTGAGTAACAAAGATATGTCTTCACCATTTAGAGAAACGAACTACAAACCTCAACTGTTTATGATGCACCAAGGCCAATGGCCAGTATTCAACACGATCGAGTACGGATACCGACATCAGTCTAATGGTGGTGAGATAAACATAAGTCGTGGTTGGGATATGGGCTTCATAGCCTTTGAGCGAAACAATACGGCCATCGAGTATGGGATCCAAGGCTGGTACGCATCAAACTTAGGAGATAACGAAGATATAGAGGACTTCATACCGCCTTATGAGGTATGGGTTAGAGTTAACGGTGACTCCAGTAGCTTAAAAGTAAGGACCGCTTACAACTTTGACACTGACAAAGGCCACGTTGAGATTGGTTACACCTATGCACTGTCCAAGTTCCTAGATATCTATGCCCAAGTTTGGGAGGGCTATGGCGAGTCACTTATCGATTACAACCACAAGCAAACAAGGCTAGGCATTGGTCTAACACTTTCTCCAAGTATTAAGGTTATGTTATGAAAAATAAAGGGTTTACACTCATAGAATTGGTAGTAGTGATTGTTATACTGGGCATTTTATCTGCAGTTAGTGCACCTAGATTTCTAAATCTGGCAACAGAAGCGCGCACAGCCGCACTTGTGGGGCTAAAAGGGACTATCAGTTCTAGTGCGGAAATAGCCCATTCAAAGCTTGCTGTGCTTGGACTCGAAAATGCACCATACGTTCTATCGATACTAGATTCAAAGATATCCAGTTGGTGCAAGTTGTGTGCTTTTGAGTACGGATATCCCAGTACTATGCAAAATACTTGGAGTCACATTGCAACGGGAATTGGCGTGGAGGAGGATTTTTCTGCAGGTGTGATCAGAGGAACGAATCGAGTCGTTTTCAGCTTAAATGAAAATATTAATGGCGGGATACTGGAAACAGACCACTGTTATATCGAGTATACACCAGCAACGGAAAGCGAAAAATACAAACTTTACCTAATGGAGTGCCGATGAAAGTAAGCCAGCATAGTCCATTTGCTTTGCAGCAAATGAAATCAGCCGCCAGCTATATGAATACTCAAGTTGACCGATATGGTAGCGGCCTTAATATTAAACTAGATGCACAAAGTGGTAAGCCAACGATGCTAGTGAAGAATGAAAAAGGAGAAACCGTTAAGCGAATAGATGGCGCTATGGTAGCCAATAAAATGAGTAACGGCCTTTATGTAGTCGTATGAATAAGTTTTTGAACAAAAAGTCCGGAGACAACCCTTGGATGTTGACCAAGACTGAATTCAATTCTAGAGGAAAATTTGCGTTTATTCAGTTCGAGCAATACGATCTATCTCAACGAGGGCGTATCCAAGACACTTGTATACTTTCTCTTGTCTATGAGATAAATCCCCGTGATTAATTTTTTTGACCAAGCTTTCAAAGCCTATTGAAGAGGGAATTACAGGACCTAACGCGGCTATACATGACCTAAATTTCACATCAAACTGAATGGCTCTCACCCACGTAGCTTCAAATGAATCACATGAGCTAAAATCAATGCTCGCATGCAAAATAGTCGTTAGTTCAGGCTCGATAGCAGCCGCTATATCTGCTTTGTATTGAAAATGACAATTTATCCCTGAGCGTGAAATCCCAATATGCTTAGCTAAATTTCCAAGTGTGACTTCTTTAAAGCCTTGAGTCAGTGTGATAGATACAGCCGTATCGATAATTTTCTGTTTAGTGAGAGCAGCCTCTTCTGCCGTTGCTTTTGCCATAATCTAAAACCTTAATACTTTAACTTCAGAAGTATATGTTACACCTAAGTTCTTGCATGTAAATATCTTTATCGTAACTAAGTATATTTGTTTGGTCTCCTGAAATCCGAACAAATATACCAGATAACATCAATGATTAATCTAAGTGCTAAAGGGCATTTTCAGCTACCAGCTGCTTTTCTTTAAATCTTGCTCGAAAGTCTGTCTTAAGGATCTGACTTGAATGCTTTACTTCAACTGAAGAAGGCGTGTCCATAGCATCAAAAAGTTGAAAATCCGGAGTGTAGCGGCAGTAGCGCCCATTGAAATGATATTCACATCCTTGAGGCTGAGATTCATACCTAACTATTTGAGAAGACTTAAGGTGCAAATAAGAAGAGAATTCTACAAACTATGCGAATATATATTGCAGGCTTCAAGTTGGTGATGTTTGCAACGTAAGTCAGCATAACCAGAACTAACTTTCAGATAGTTACTGAGCAAATTGCAGTATTAGTTAGCATGGAATTGCATCAAAAGTCATCAAATTTAAACTTCTTTTGAAATGAACTGTTGTAAAATTACTACATTAAACCGTTTTACTGAGATCTTCGAAAAGTCGCTTGGTAATTAAGGTACGACAGAATCGCTCGGTGATCACACACATGTCAATCACGCTGTAACTCACATTTGGACATAAACGAGTTAGAGTGTTTATTTAAATGACAGATTTTAGATTATACAAAGTATCACAGACGTCAACACACCCACTGCGATGATTAGATGGCGCTACAGCTATACGTGAAAATGAATCATGCGCAGCTCTATTCACCCTTTAACTTTGCAGATTACTTCTGACTCTCATTGTAGGTAGCAACGTGACAAGTTCTAAAGGCTCTGGATTGTGCAGCCCGTATCCTTGACCAAAGTCCACCTTCATGTCGTATAACAGGCTGGCCAGTTGAGGGTGCTCGACATACTCAGCTATCGTTTCTAGATTCAGTGATTTGGCCATATTTACAATCGCCTGAACTAAAGCCGTGTCGGATTCATTTGAGCCTAATATCTTAATTAAACTGCCATCAATTTTCAGATAATCGACATTCAAATCTCGTAAATACGCAAAGGATGAGAACCCACTACCAAAGTCATCTAACGAGAAACGACATCCTAGTGCTTTTAAGCTCGTAATGTATTCTCTGGCAGTTTTAATGTTCGTCATGGCGCTGGTTTCAGTAATCTCAAAAATCAGCTGATGACCTTTACCTGACTGGCTAATCATGGCGATTAGCTCTGATAAGTAGTTCACATCTGCCAGAGTGTGGGCCGAGATGTTTACTGAATAGTGAATATCATCCTTGAGATGGTTTGAAAGCAAGCAATTGATGACCCAGCGGTCAATTTGACCCATTAATCCAAAACGCTCTGCGGCGGGCAGAAACATACCTGGAGGAACAATTTCTCCGTTATCATCAAGTCCTCTTAGCAGCACTTCAATGTGTCCGGTTTGCGTGTGGTGCTGGAGGGGGACAATGCACTGCCCATACAGCTTAAAACGAGATTCAAGCAACATGTGAGGTATTTTAGCCGCCCATTGCTCTTCTTTACGAATGGCTAATAATAATGGGTCGGATTCCTCGTACATCACGACGTTTTCATTGCCTGGTATTTTGGCAAGTCGGCATGCCGCGTCTGCGCGTGAAACCAACTCAGTAAACAAGAAGTTAGGCTTACCAACTGCAATCCCCGCTGACGCTCCTAATGTTATCGACTGCTCCATCCAATAAAACTCATGACTCTCAATAAGAGTAATGAGCTGCTTGGCTATCAAGTGCGCTTTCTCTGTACTGTTTGTGTTATCCAACCAGACAACAAACTCATCACCACCGACTCGAGCCAGCGTGCACTTTGATTGCTTACACAATTCGCGCATCTTCTTTGAAAGGCTGACCAAAAGCTCATCTCCTACGGTGTGACCGCATAAATCATTAATGAGTTTAAATCGATTAAAATCAAGGTGTACCAACACGCCGCCTCTCGTATTATCGCTCATCACCATTGATAATCCTCTGCGGTTGAACATGCCCGTTAATGCATCGTGAAGGGCGTGATGCTCCAATGTTTTACTGATGTGCATGTTTCTTCGAAAAGTGACGATGCTCAAGATAAATGTCAGTAAGGCGCTAATGAATGAAAAAAGGCCCAGATTCCAAAAGAGAGTCTTTTTTCTTTGCTCAAGCCGCTTGAGAGTTTCATTCTCGAAATCCTCTGCTTTCACGATAATCTCATCAATTTTTTCATCCATGTTTGTTATATATTGCTGATATGATGCTGCGGTTTGGTAAGCATCCATTGGCGATAAAGTCATTGAGTTAAGTATTGCTGTAATAATGAAAGAGATACCTTCATTGTAGGCGTAAAACTCGGTCGATAATGTGGCGAGTACTCGTCCATCATAAATGACATTACTTTGAAGCTCATGGTCCATATCTTCAAATTGAATGCGGGCCGCTTTTACCTCTATCCTCCACCGCTCACTAAGCTTGTGTAAGTCATCTGGGTTTTGAGTGTTTAATAGGATGTCTTTTTCTAGGGCACGTAAACCCATTAATCTATTTTTTAATTTTAGCCCCGTTACTTTAGAGTTGGAGAACGTTGCAAGCTCTGAGTTAAATTCACTCGTGATTTGATGCATCTTCCATGAGAACACTCCTCCTTGGGAGAGAATGATTACCGCAATGATGGTAAAGGCAATGACAGTGCTTCTTCCTAGCCGTTTTGATTCCAAATAAAGCATCACCAATTCCCTGTACATTGCGTTTTAATGGTAACAAAGCATTCATCACATGAATTAATGCAACTGACTGCATAGCCATCACATTGATAATAATAAGAAAAGTATAGTTACACTTTTAATGTAAGTGCAATTTTTATGTGCGGACATAAGCAACTCGATTCATTTTGAGATGAATAGTTTCAAGTGGTACGACAATAGTGATTCAATTTAATCATACAAGTAAAATC
>NZ_JAKJSQ010000125.1:0-5174 GCF_050337105.1 Aliivibrio kagoshimensis | reverse complement strand
CCATAATTCCTACCTAAACCTTCTTTTAATTACATCAACTATAAAAAAAACAATTTATAATTATAATATCCTGCTAAATCAGATAGATACCCATTGTAACCACCTAGTTACAATGGGTAACGCAAACGTTACACTGGAAAAATACTCTATCTTTTTCTTGCTAATTATGTGACCTAGAAGCGAAATACATAGACAAAAAGTATGAATTAAGTGTCATTTATATCCTCACATTCCACTTTAATGAGAAATTTATCCAGTTTGTAAACGTTTTCATTAATATGTTACACAATGTACATTCAGTGTTGAATAACCGATAAAGCAACATAAAGGGAGGAGTACAGGGGTGTAGACAAAAAAATCCCAGCGACTCTCTGCAGAATCACTGGGATAGTTATCTATTTTGTGGGCTTACGCGTATTGCAGTGCCAATTGATTCCAAGATTTACGCTGCTCTAACCAACGTAACTTCATCTCTTGATACTGTTTCTTACGTTGTTGCAGATCATACTTTTCAGCAATCTTATTCTTTTTCATCTCAATCAACTGTTTCTTCATTTCATAATAGTCGTTCATATTTTGCAAAAAGAGCGCGTACTCATTATTCAAATTATTAATCATCGCTTGGCAATCAGGTAGTAACTCTAAGCTACTGTTCGCTCGGATAAGCTGCATTTTCGCTCTGGCTTTTTCAATTCGCTCTTCTGGACAGCGCTTAAGATTAGACGCTAGGCCTAACCAAGCACTTGCGCGTATAACCCATTTCGTCGGATCGTACTGCCACCAAAGAATGCCATTTCGGTAGTCATTTTCAAAGATATGGTGGTAATTATGGTAGCCTTCACCGAAAGTCAAAAAGGCAAGGAAACCATTATCACGGGCAGTGTTTTTGTCGGTATATGGCTGTGAACCCCATATGTGTGCCAATGAGTTAATAAAGAAGGTGGTATGGTGGTTTAACACTAAACGCAGCGCACCCACCACCAGCAACATACCCACTACATCGCCATACAGCAGGCCAAGCGCAACCGGAATTCCAAGGTTGGTGGCGAGTGCCAACACGAGATAGTACTTGTGCTGCCACATCACTATCTTATCTTTTTTCAAATCGCGGCAATTGGTGTAATCCGAGTAACGCTCAACATCATATTCGCGCAGCATCCAACCAATGTGAGAGTACCAGAACCCTTTTTTCGCTGAGTAGGGATCTTTGTGGTTATTATCAACATGCTTGTGGTGATTTCGGTGATCGGAAGACCAATGCAGGGCACTATTTTGTAGGGCAAACGCACCACCAATGGCGCAGAGTACCCGTATGACAGCATGCGCTTCAAACGCTTTATGTGACCAGAGTCGGTGATACCCTGTAGTAATGGTCAGGTTACAAAAACAGAATGTAATCAGCAGCCAGATCCAGTGCTCACTGCCAAATCCATACAGATAGCCATAGAGCGGTACTGCGACTAAAGCTAATAATAAACTTGAGCTAAAGATGAAAATATTGAGCCAAATGAATGGTGGCTTCTTTGATTCTGTCATGTCAGTTCCTAAGTCAGCGTACACGTGTACGCTAGATTACTAACTGCACATAATATGTCAAGCGTGTCAGCTCACATTCGAACGGATCAACGGGTCATTTATTCGTAATGCTCAGCGTATTATAGTGACCGAACCGCTCGCGATGCCTGATCATAGATCCCTGATAAGGTTCGCATTGTTGCCGCTACATCCCCCAGATCACTTTCAATGTTCAATTTTGAGACGACATCAACCAAGCACTGTTCGCGCACCTCTTTATACTGTAAGCAAAAGTGTTTGCCTGCGTCATTAAGTTGATAATAGGTATCCTTTCCTTGTCTTTCTCCTACCACAAGCCCTTTTTTTACCAACTTTCTCACCGAATATGACACGTTGTGAATGTCTTCAATGTTGAGCATAAAAGCGACATCGGCAATGCGCTTTGGGCGATCCCTATGATGCAAGTTATGCAGCGCTAAAATATCTAACGGACTAAGATCTTGCAACTCTACTGCCATCGAACAGGATTGCATCCAACGTTGAAAGGCATTGTTCACCATGGTTAATGCGTATTCGAATTCACTCAGTGTTATCGACTCCTCACTCATTAAGTGCGATGAAGAGACAATAGGTAAACGTTCAGTCATGCTATTTCCTTATTAATTGGTTGTCATCGTCGTTGGTAACCATGTAACGATGCCAGGGAATGCGACCACTAAAAATACCGCTAACAACAGCAAGCAGAAGAATGGCAGTGCTGCTTTGGCAATAAACAGCATGTCTTTTCCGGTAATGCTCTGTATTACGAACAAGTTAAAACCTACTGGGGGCGTTATTTGCGACATCTCTACCACCAGCACAATATAGATACCAAACCATAGTGGATCTATACCCGCCTGAATCACCATAGGTAATACCACCGATGTCGTTAGCACTACGACAGAGATACCATCGAGGAAACAACCCAAGATAACAAACAGTATGGTTAAGAAAAACAGCAGCATATAGGGAGAGAGTTGCAGCACTGCTATCTGTTCAGCTAACATTCTTGGTAAGCCAATAAACCCCATCGCGACGGTGAGGAATGCTGCACCAGCAAGAATAAAGATGATCATGCATGAGGTTTTTACCGCTCCCATCAAACTCTTGCTAAAGCTTTCAACGTTTAATGTTCGACTGGTGATCGCTAAAATCAAAGCGCCCACGACCCCAAAAGCAGCCGCTTCAGTCGGCGTGGTTAAACCGCCATAGATTGAGCCTAAGACAAACATAACTAATAGACCGATAGGGATCAGCTTAGTGAGCCCAGCCATTTTTTCAGCCCAGCTATAGTGAACATCGTTATGCGGTACTTTGTTTTTATTTCGCATCGCCCAATAGACGGTGTAACCCATGAACATTAACACCAACATGATACCGGGAATGGCACCAGCGATGAACAGACGTCCTATCGACACCTCTGCTGCTACGCCATACACAATCAAGATGATTGAGGGGGGAATCAGCAAACCTAGCGTGCCCGACCCCGCAAGTGTCGCAATGGTCATTTGGTCATCGTAGCCCTGCTTTTTTAGCTCGGGCAGGGTCATTTTCCCGATAGTGGCGGCGGTAGCTGCAGAGGATCCGGAGACCGCAGCAAACATACCGCAACTTAAAATATTGACATGAAGCAGACGCCCTGGAACCCGATTAAGCCATGGCGATAACCCTTCAAACAGATCTTTAGAGAGTCGGGTTCTAAACAAGATCTCCCCCATCCAAATGAACAGTGGCAGCGCCGCTAACGACCAGTCAGAGACTGCGCCCCATGTGGCTGTCGCATAGATAAGTCCGAAGTTGTCATTACCCAGTAGTGTTAAACCGGCAATCGCCACCATGACTAAGCTAAGGGCGACCCAAAGGCCACTGGCTAAAAATGCAAACAGCACCACAATTAAAATGCCGCCAATCAGTAACTCATCCATGTTCGCTGTCCTTGTTATTTGAAGCTGCTAGTAATTCCTCTTCTGATAATGCAATACGCTGTCCATATAGCAGACTGCAGTAGGCCGCATCAATCACCGCAATAGCCATCACTATGGAGCCAATTGCCACTGGCATCTGCACTATCCACATCGGTACGGCGATATAACCGGATGAGAGTTCCTCAAAGTCCCAACTCTCCCACACCATATAGCTCAACTCATAGGCCAGATAACTGACTAACAACGCTGCAAAGGTGAGAATAAAACGCTCAAAAAACAGTGACCGTTTTTCTGACAGTCTAGAGGTGAATAGACTCACTCGAATATGCCCGCCATGATGAAAGGTATATGCCAAGGCTAAAAAGCAGGAGGCGGCCAATAAAAATCCAGCAAAATCATCACTGGATGGGATCACAATTCCCATCCAGCGACCAATTACACGCATCAGAATTAACAGACAGATGATCACAATACAGACTCCAGAGCTAACGCCTGACATCATGTACAAACGGTTTAGAAACTGACGCATGGTGACTCCTACTACTTTTGGTATTCAGCTAAAATGGCAGCGCCCTCTGCGCCTGACTCTTTTGACCACTCTGCTGACATAGTGGCACCTACCGCTTTCAATTCGTTCATCAACTCACTGCTTGGTTGTTGCACGATCATGCCTTTATCTGCCAGCATGGCTGTTTTACTCTTGGTCTCTTTTTCCGCCATTGCCCAACCGCGTGCTTCAGCATCAGCCGCCGCTTGCAGTAGCGCACTCTGTACTTTGTCGTCTAAACGTTTAAATTCACGCTTATTGACTATCACCATATTTTTTGGGATCCACGCTTGTACATCGGTGTAGTTCTTCACGTAATCCCAAGATTGGCTGCTCACCCCTGTGGTTGGAGAGGTGATCATCATATCGATAATACCGGTAGAGAATGCTTGCGGAATTTCAACGGTTTGAACCGTGGTTGGTGCCGCTTCTAATAGCACGGCTAAACGAGAAAGGGTTGAACTATACGCTCTCATTTTGGCCCCTTTCAAATCATCAATTTTATTCACTGCTTCTTTGCTATATATGCCCTGTGGTGGCCATGGCACGGTATAAAGCAACATCATGCCATCTTTGTCCAGCTTCTTTTCAATCGATGATTTAGTGACTTGATACAATTTTTTAGCTTGGTCAAAATCAGTCGCTAAAAACGGCAAGTTATCCAACTTAAACACTGGGTCTTCGTTACCTAAAATCCCCATAAACACTTCACCAATTTGTACTTGGCGTGAACGTACTGCACGTGGGATCTCTTTATGCTTGATCAATGAACCTCCAGAATGAACTTGAATATCAAGCTCTCCGTCTGTGGCTTTTTTAACATCGGCAGCAAACTGTTTGATGTTTTGGGTATGGTGCGTGGCGTCAACATACGGGGTCGCCATATCCCAACGCGTTGACGCGAAAGTGGCACTAGTGACGCACATCGCTAACACTGCAACAGCTGTTTTAAAAAGTGGTTTCATTTGGCAGTTCCTTCTCAAATAATTGGCCCATTTCTGGTCACCATTGTTAGCCCTCCCATACTCCACAGACACTATTCATCAATATTGGGTTGGCGCTTAAAATCTTTGAACAGAAATCGTTCTATTTTAAACCTAACGCTTATTTAACAAATTAGCAATAAATTAAAAACAATTTGCACACAC
>NZ_JAKJSQ010000124.1:0-5453 GCF_050337105.1 Aliivibrio kagoshimensis | reverse complement strand
TTATTAGATCGAATAAATATATATCATAAAATCATGGACTTAAAATTTCATCGTGGAAATGGAGAATTATGGTGGTGCGAGATGAATATAGGGAAAGTTGTAACGTGGCGATAAAGTGAGCAGGTAACTTTTCTGGGGAAAACTACTGTATTAGTTGTTGACATCTACAAAGGGGAGTGGTGGCATTTGTCTAGGAGGACGGACATATTACGTGATGTAAAAATAGAAATCTAGATCCAATCGTCACATTATTTGATTTTGTTTTAGTTTTCCCCATTTTTGGCATCTAAGCGTGCAAATGATGACGATAACGGCAAAAGTAGTGTATATTTTCACAGTATTCGCGTTGGGGCGTTTAGTAATTGATGGTAATGGGGTGACATGGTGAGCAGTGAATTTGAATTAGTATCAGAGTATCAACCAGCGGGTGATCAGCCAACGGCGATCAACGATTTATATAGTGGGCTGGACTCGGGTTTAGCTCATCAGACGTTATTAGGGGTGACGGGGTCAGGTAAAACATTCACTTTAGCGAATGTGATTGCTAAATCTGGTCGTCCTACTTTGATCATGGCCCCTAATAAAACGTTAGCGGCGCAGTTGTATGGGGAGATGAAAGCTTTTTTCCCAAATAATGCGGTTGAGTACTTTGTCTCTTACTACGACTATTATCAACCTGAAGCGTATGTTCCAACAACCGACACCTTTATTGAAAAAGATTCCTCCGTTAACGCACACATTGAACAAATGAGGCTTTCAGCCACCAAAGCGTTATTAGAGAGGAAAGACGCCATTATTGTCTCATCGGTATCGGCTATTTATGGCTTAGGTGATCCAGACTCATATTTAAAAATGATGCTGCATTTACGCCGCGGGGATTTTATTAATCAACGAGATATTGTAAGGCGGTTAGCTGAATTGCAGTATTCTCGCAATGATATGGCTTTCGAGAGAGGGACTTTTCGAGTTCGAGGCGAGGTGATTGATGTTTTTCCTGCAGAGTCAGAGCACGATGCAATACGAATTGAGTTGTTTGATGATGAAGTAGAGCGAATCAGTATTTTTGATCCGCTAACCGGTTCCATTACTCAAAAAGATCTTCCACGCTGCACGGTTTATCCTAAAACGCACTACGTCACCCCGAGAGAGAAAATTCTAGACGCCATCGAGCAGATAAAAGTGGATCTCACTGTTCGACAAGCGCAGCTTCTGGACAGTAATAAACTGATTGAAGAGCAACGTATCACCCAGCGAACACAATTTGATATTGAGATGATGAATGAATTGGGGTTCTGTTCGGGCATTGAGAACTACTCTCGGTATTTAAGTGGTCGTGCCGATGGAGAGTCACCCCCTACGTTGTTTGATTACCTGCCTAAAGATGGGCTGTTAATCATTGATGAATCTCATGTGACGGTGTCGCAGATTGGTGCCATGTATAAAGGGGACCGATCACGTAAAGAGACGCTGGTTGAGTATGGCTTTCGTTTACCGTCTGCGCTCGATAATCGTCCATTAAAGTTTGAAGAGTTTGAATCTATCGCCCCACAAACTATTTATGTCTCTGCAACGCCAGGTAATTATGAATTAGAAAAGTCGGGAAGTGATATTGCCGAGCAGGTTGTACGTCCTACTGGATTATTGGATCCTGAACTTGAGGTGCGACCGGTTGCCACGCAGGTTGATGATCTGTTGTCTGAGATCCGCGTTAAAGAGAAACTAAATGAGAGAGTGCTGGTTACTACATTAACTAAGCGTATGGCAGAAGATTTAACGGAGTATCTGGATGAACACGGCGTTCGAGTGCGTTATTTACACTCTGATATCGATACGGTAGAGAGAGTTGAAATAATACGAGATCTTAGATTGGGTGAGTTTGATGTGTTAGTGGGCATTAACTTACTGCGTGAGGGCTTAGATATGCCAGAAGTCTCATTGGTCGCTATCTTAGATGCCGATAAAGAGGGGTTCTTACGTTCTGAACGCTCACTGATCCAGACCATTGGTCGAGCGGCTAGGCACATTAATGGTAAAGCCATTTTGTATGCGGATAAGATCACGGGGTCGATGGAACGAGCGATGGGCGAAACGAATCGCCGCCGAGCCAAACAGCAACAACATAATGAGAACATGGGGGTGAAACCTCAAGCTTTGAACAAGCGTGTGGGTGACATTTTAGAACTAGGGAATGCGGCGAAGCATAAGGTTCGTAAGGCACCCAAAATAGCGCTATCAAAAGTGGCTGAGCCTTCTGCCGAATATGTCAGTTTTACACCGCAACAGCTGGATAAAGAGATCGCTAGGTTGGAGCAGGTGATGTATGAGCACGCCCAAAATCTGGAGTTTGAAATGGCAGCACAAACGAGAGATGAAATTGAAGAGTTGAGGAAGAGATTTATAATAAATAGTTGATTAACTTTGGATTATAGTTAAAAAAAAAGCCATCCGTAATAAATTCGGGTGGCTTTATTGTTCATGTGAATTTGCATTCACTAACAACGTCAGTTGGCTAGGTGATTCTTTTGGCTTAAAAGAATCATAGTTAATATAGCAAAGTTCGAGCCAATCATTAAAGTCAAAAAGATGACATAAAACCTAGAACCTATCACATTGTTTGTATTTATTTTTCGCATATTGCAAATCGATATGCGAAAATAATTTGCAATATGCAACATAGTGCTGCTTTGTTGAGTTGTATCGTTGAAGGGGGTTGTAATGGCAAAAATGATTGGTAAAAGTATTTTAATGGTTGAGGATACCATATCCGTTGCGGCGCTCTACCGTTCATACCTAAACCCATTAGGTTACGATGTTGAGATTGTTATTACGGGTAAACTGGCCTTAGAACAGATTCAATATTGCAAACCTGACCTCATTCTTTTAGATCTTCATTTACCCGATATGCCTGGTATGGATGTATTGCATGAAGTGAGAGTCATACATCCTGATATTCCTATCATTTTAATGACTGCGCATGGTTCCATCGACTCTGCAGTTGAAGCTATGCGGTTTGGTGCCCAAGATTTTCTACTTAAGCCATGTTCTGCAGATAAGCTACGGATAACGGTACAAAACGCACTTCATCAAGCCAATAAGAAAAGTATGGGGCATGAGAGAGATGTGCTCCAAAATAGAAGTCATCAAGGGTTTATTGGTAGCAGTCTGTTAATGCAAAAAGTGTATCGTGTGATTGATTCAGCAGCATCGAGCAAAGCGACAGTCTTTATTACCGGCGAGAGCGGAACAGGTAAAGAAGTGTGTGCAGAGGCAGTACATGCGAGAAGTCGTCGAGGCGATAAAGATTTCATTGCCATTAACTGCGCAGCTATTCCCACCGATTTAATTGAAAGTGAGCTTTTTGGTCACATAAAAGGGGCATTTTCAGGCTCGGTGGCCGATCGGCAAGGCGCTGCTGAATTAGCCGATGGCGGTACGCTGTTTCTTGATGAAATTTGTGAGATGAGTTTAGAGGTACAGAAGAAATTACTTCGCTTTATACAGACTGGCACCTTTCAGAAGGTTGGATCTTCAGAGATGAAGAGAGTGGATGTACGTTTTATTTGTGCCACGAATAGAGATCCTTGGAAAGAGGTAGAGGGGGGGCGATTCCGTGAAGATTTGTACTACCGTTTACATGTGATTCCACTGGCTATGCCGCCATTGCGTGAGCGGGGGGACGATGTGATTGAAATTGGTCACTCGATTCTCGGGCATATGTCAAAAGAGGAGGGGAGGGACTTTATTACTTTCAGCCGCGAAGTGACAACCCGGTTTGAAGAGTATGACTGGCCTGGCAATGTCAGACAGCTGCAAAATGTGATTCGAAATATTGTGGTGTTAAATAAAGGTAAAGAGGTAACCGTAGCCATGTTACCCGCTCCGTTAAATGTCGAACCCGTGGCGGTAGAACCTGAAGCATCAAAACTACCAATGCAGAATACGAAACCTAAAAAAGAGCTGGATAAGATCAGCATTGAAGATACGGTAGCCATTGAGCCGTTATGGGTTGCAGAACGCAGAATTATCGAAATAGCCATCGAAGCTTGCGATGGAAATATTATTAAAGCGGCTTCTTTTTTAGAAGTGAGTCCATCAACGATATATAGAAAAATTCAGCGATGGAGTGAGTAACTCAATGAGTTATGAGTATAGGGGATGATGATGCATTATATAGAGTCTACTGTGTTAAAACAGCTGATTGAAGAGGTCGGAGAGGAGAATCTGGCTATGTTGCTCTCTCTTTTTCGCAATGAGTTACGCGATCAGTTTTCTCTTCTTAACATGCAGGCTTCAATGGTGACTATTGAACAGATAAGCCACAGCTTTAAAAGCAGCGCAGAGAGTTTTGGGGCTAAACCCTTAGCGCTATTAGCCATGAAGTTTGAACACAAAGCGAAAGAAAAAGATGCTGAATGGATAGATCGGCATCTTCACGAGTACCTAAGAGTCATTAGTGCTTCATTGTCTGATATTGAAACACTATTAACGGATAATGAGTTGCTCAATCGCCTCTTTTAGTTTTTCGCGATTATGTCTCCATTCATGATTCGGTGAGGCAAGTTGCGCGGTAATACAGTGATAATCATCAACAAGTTCAGGGTAGGTGATATCACCAATAATACTATCCACTTTACGACCTTGGCATGCTCTTTCACACCATTCCAGCATACTCCTCTTATCCATATAGCTAGCTGGGCCCGCTTCCGGCGACAGGTTGTCAATAAACACCAATTTAGCTGCAGTATTGACTCCGATGGCTTTGCCCAGCTCAGGTAGCAATAACGGAGGCATGATACTGGTTAAAAAGCTCCCTGGGCCTAGAAGAATAAGATCCGCTGTAGAAACGGCTTGAATGGCTTCAGAGGTCGCGGTGACGGCAGGGTCTAAGTAGAGACGCTGAAGCGTTTCAGTCATCTCATCAATATTAGTTTCACCATTCACTCTTATTCCGCTAGTGGTCAGCGCGGCAAGATCGGATGGATGTTCAGACATCGGGATGATTTTGGTTTCAATATTAAGCATATCTCGAATCAGGTTAATCGCGTCTAATGGGCGGATGCTCAAGTTATCAAGCGCGGTGAGCATTAAGTTACCAAGATTGTGCCCATCTAACTCACCATTGCCCTTGAAACGATATTCGAACATCATGGAGCTGATCGAAGGTTCTGTGATTAACTGGTTGATGCAATTTCGAGTGTCTCCCCAGGCAATACCGCCCTGACATTCTCTAATGCGGCCAGTGGACCCTCCATTATCTGTGGTAGCAACGATACCAGTAACATGGCTACCGTGCTCATTAAGTGCTGATAATACACGTCCTAAACCATGACCACCGCCAATGGCAACGATCTGTTTTGATGATGAAGCTGTCATCAACAACCTACCTCTTCGTAGTTAATTAACGGGAGAATTGTCTCAGATCAATATTAAAATTGGAAATTGTTGATCTATAG
>NZ_JAKJSQ010000123.1:0-5579 GCF_050337105.1 Aliivibrio kagoshimensis | reverse complement strand
GAACTAGAGATGGATGATACGAAATGGGTTAATATTTGGTCTGCATTCATGGTGTTTACTCATTTTATTGTGGTGATAAAAGTGAGATCACTAAACATCATGAATGTTCTTATCTAAATGAATTTATTTACTATTTGTCTCAGATTTGAGGGGATACCTCAGGGACAGACACCCCAAGTACCTTTCTCACACTTTTAACTTCACTGGTTTCATCTATTTCAAGTTCAACACTGACTCACTCGCAGGGTCTCTCATTCCTGTATATCTAGATAGGAAAACCTGCTTACACTGTCATCATGTTCAATTTGTGGTGAGAGTTTTCCAGTGACCGTACCAAGAAGTCAGCTTATCTGCTCAGAGGCGACGCCCTATTATCACATTGTCTCCCGATGTGTGAGACGCAGTTATTTGTGTGGTGTAGATTCTGTTACCCAACAGAGCTTTGAGCACCGTCGTGGTTGGATTGAAGATAAACTCAAAGAGCTCAGCGCCATGTTTTGTATAGATATTTGTGCCTATGCCATCATGAATAATCACTACCATTTGGTGCTCAGTATTGATTGTGATGGCGTTAAGAACCTGTCTGAGCAAGAAGTCGTAGACCGTTGGTGTTCATTGCATGAGATGCCAGTATTGATTCACCGCTATTTAACGAAACAAGATACTCATAGCTCAACCAAAGTCGTGTGTCAGCAAATCATCTCCGAGTGGCGCGAACGGTTATCTAGCATCAGTTGGTTCATGAAAATCATCAATCAAACCATCGCCAGGCTAGCGAACAAAGAGGATGACTGCACCGGCCACTTCTGGGAAGGCCGCTTTAAAAGCCAGGCGCTGCTGGATGAGAAAGCGCTATTAACTGCGATGGCTTATGTCGATTTAAATCCGATTCGAGCCAGCATGGCAGACTCACTTGAAACCTCTGATTTCACCTCAGTCAAAGAGCGGCTCGCTGCCCTTAAATCGAACAAGTTAACTCCTCCTTGCCTGCATCCCTTCATTGGTAACCCAACCAACGAGGTGATTAAAGGCATTCCGTTTAGATTGGATGACTATCTGGAGCTTGTCGATTGGAGCGGGAAACAGATAAAGCCGAATAAGCGCGGCGCGATTGATGCCTCTGCCCCACCTGTTTTACAACAATTGAACGTTGAACAGAAAGAGTGGCTAACACTCTGCACCACTCTTGAACAGAACCGAGCCAGTATAGTGGGAGAGGTGAAATCGTACTCCCACGCTATCCATAAATTGAACCGGAAACGAAGCTCCGGGCTTAAAATCACCACTGCCGCGTAAAATCCTTACCAACACACACTCAACACGCCTGAAGATCGATAGCTGCCGGTTTTTACTGTGAAACTCACTCTATTTCGCTGATTTTAATCACCAACCTTCACTGAGAACACGAAGCATGAGGATGCAGTTGTTGCTTGGATTTAGCTTTCGTTAGGGTGAGTGTCCCTGTTATGTAGCTTTGAATAAAAACCCCACCAACTCGAACTTCACAATTTACTATATAGAGAGGGGCTTCGGGCTTGTTCAACACCTGAATAAGGTGTCGGCTGCGCGACACCTATTCTAGTTTGTTATGTGACTTAACTCGCATACTTAATTACTTTTTTATGTTCTATATCACGGTCGTCAATTGCCACAATATAATGCATAGTTTTTACTGGCCATTTAAACACAAGGCTTTTGATCGCAGAAGGCTCAACATTATGTTTAACTAAATGCTCTTCTAGAGAATCTGCCCAATAACCAATTGATTTAGTGATTCTTTCACTCAGTAATTGAGATGGCTCAAATTCACGAGTAAGCCAATTAACTGAGATATCATATCCATTTCGTCGAATATTTCTTAACTCATCAATTACAAAATTATCGTCGACATAATTTTCATAACTCGAAAAACTATGTCCAAAGTTGTGAATCGCCGAAATTATATTTTTATACTTCATAGCCTGAGAGTCACATAACGAGGCTGTAGGATTTCTCCACAGCTATTTTAATACCGTCTTCTACGTTAAAAAGTAGAAGCCTTTAGGGGTTGAACCTATCTAGATCTCACGTAGAGACGTGATTTTTTGTCTAAAAATACGTTCATTTAATCTCTATTTTTTGAAATCGAGTTATCCTACAGCCTCAACGCCGCAATTTACGGACGGAGTGTGATGGCGGCTTGTTTGCGTATTTTTGCAAACAAGGTGACAGCACACGGAGTTCCGCAAGATTGCTTTGTTATAGCCTTTAGCATGCAAGAACTCTGTTTATTTGTTTGATTACATTATCACGGGCGTTTTGTTTTTTGAACAAAGTTGGAATATGCAAAAGAAAACTAGCCCATTTGTATTTTTCAGTTTTTCTTTCATTTGACGCAATGTAATCACGTAGCTCTACCGCAGACTCACGATTAAATGCCCACAGAACTTCGCCTTTATATGAGATGGAGTAAAAAGCGTCTGATGGCCATTGCAAAATATAGGGTTTTCTCGTTTGGCAGTGAGTGCAGTTAAATGCACCAAGGTCTAGACCGTGATTTCTGGTTAGATACTTTGAGTGATTCCAGTTTTCTGGGGCGTACCCTTCGGGTAGATCCTGGATTGCGGCAGTTGAACCACCATGTAAGTTGGCGTAATACGTTGCTCCATGCCAGTTATGGCCGCATGAATCTTTAAATAGATAATACTCAAATAGATCACTTTGCTCGAAGAAAGGCACGTCTTTTTTGAGTGCGATTTTCACAACCTCAGCAAATTCGAATACCGAATGCTCGGCACATGCCGGACATTTAATGTCGACTTTGTGAGGCATTGGATTCCAATCATACGTTCCGGTCATCTGACTTCCTTTAAGCTATAACGCCCGCAGCAACTGAAGGCTAAAATTGGCGGTTTTTGTGCGCTTTTCAGCACAAAAGGTGACAGTTTTAGACTGTCAGATTGACTGCGTTTGTTAAGTGTGGCCTGCTGATAATGAACCATGTTACCTCTCAAGTATCTCTTGAACCCAGTCCCCCCAATTCTCTACATTGAGGCTATCTTCCAGTGTGCCTGGATATATAGATTGCCACCAAGAAAGTATTAAAGAATGTTCAACAGCTGTAAGCTCAAAAGGTTCCCAGCTCTCCATACGCCCATCTTGATCACACGGATCGCTACCACCTATTAGAAATTCATTGAAAAAAGAGCATGGTGGAAAATACCCAGAAGTATTTATAAAGCCAAATATGCCATATAACACTTCAGTATTATCAGTAAGGACTCTTTTTGCCAAAGCCACATTATCTAGCACAATACCTCCATGAACACTTAACGCCGCAATAAGCGGACTAAAACTGTGGGTTATACTGTGTAGCGAAGCGGAACGTAACACACTGTTTTAGTTCCGTTTAATTGCCTTGTTATAACGCGCTTTTAGCTACACATCCTCTCAGATATTTCCTTCAATTTATCTAATTCTAAGCGTTCACTCGCCCAGCCATGAGCAAATGGTATGGTATTTGATTTCGGTAGTTGGTCTTCTTTTAGATCTCTTACTCTTACCCTAGAAGGTAAAGCAGCCCCTTCACCAACAAAAATTGCTTCTTGCTGAGACAAAATCGGTAACGCACCTACCATTCCAGACAATCCATCTGGCAAAAACCGTGCAACATGCTGTTGATCGGCTGAATTTGTAAGTCTTAATACAACCCACGTACCACACTGTGAAATGACTGTACTGTCTACATCGGCTGGCCGCTGACTTACCAGCATCAAGCCAATTCCGTATTTTCGCCCCTCTCTTGCAATACGTCTTATTGCTTCCTGAGCAGCTGCATACTGAGCCTCCCCATGGTCTGGAACATATCTATGCGCTTCTTCACAGACCAATAAAATAGGATCTKTCTCTTTCTCTTCTTGAGTCTGGAATACTTTATATTGAAAAAGTAACCTAGCAATTAATGCAGTCAGAGGGCCTGCGACTTCATTTGGTAGGCCTGAAATATCAATAATTCTAATATCTTTTCCTGCCTGACTAGGCGCACCTATGAATTGATTCAAGACTTGATGTAATTTGATTTCATCACCATTATCAGCCCAACACTTCATCATAAATGAAAGCCTAGTATCTCTTCGGAGAACCTTGAGCTTATCCAATACTGAAGGAACAGGTGATTTTGCCAGATCAGTATTTGTCATAGTTACATGTCCGGCATTTGTTTTTCTGCCTCCCTGTATATATTTAATATGACTTTCAAATTCTTCTAAACAGAATGGTCTAGGCTTATCACGGTCAAACTCCAGAATGTCCGACGTATCTTTGTCATCACAAAGATCTGGATCATCGAAATTATCTAAATGATCTAGTTTATTTGTTCCGAACTCTCTCGGGCAAGGCTTTACAATCTTAGCTGCAACCATTCTGGCATGAGCAAGTGCTTTCTGAACTGCATTATTTTGGCTTGTAGCACTTCTTTCTGTTTTACCAATAATCAGATTAGTAAACTCATCACTAGACATTAACCAATACGGAAGCTTTATCTCTTCTTGTCCGTCATCACCTGTTGCGATGTCATATGCACGGTACTGTACAGCTCTAGCCTTAAATGCGGAACCATACTCTCCATGGGGATCAATAACTACTATCTGAGGAGACAGCTCTTTTTCATCATTTTTATGCGATAGTACACTATGAATAATCGCAGCAACGGTACCAGACTTACCAGATCCTGTAGAGCCAAGAACAGCACAATGCATACCAAACATTTTATTAATGTTAGCTCGACAAGCTGTAGATTCAGAAGCACTGTAAACCGCAAAGGGAACTAATGGATCTACTTCATCATCTCTTGTACCTTCAGCGGAACGGTATACAAAAGAAATTTCTTCGTTGGTTAGAAGGTATACGCCTTGCTGGGGTAAAGGGTAAGTTTTAATACCACGTTTGAAAGCCAAATTTGATTTTGTATTATTCCAGCTGCCTTCAGCTAGCAGTTGGACTTCCATTACACGCTGATCAGAATCAGCAGTTACGGGCATACCTGCTTCAATTAACTCTTCTGATCGCATTCTGAGCATAGTCACTAAACCAAAAATTATTTTTCGACCATAGTGAATTTTAACCATGCTACCTATTTGACCGATAGGGTAAACGCGACCATTGAATGTCCTAGACAGCTCAGATATTTTATCGGAGATCTCTACCTTAATATTAGTTCCAGATACCTCAACAACCTGCCCAATCTTTAACTCTTCTTCCGGTGTAAACATAACTAAACCTCGCATCCATTCTTTAGCACTGATGTTACACCTTTGAATGTCCACCAATAATCATCATCGTCTTTTCTTTTAAATGGGCCTTGGTCTCCGACATATAAACCACGCAACGAAGCAATAATTACTCTTGAACCAAAACTGGAACTACGCCACTTTTCTAAACATAATGGTATGTCATCCCTACACTCCAAAAATGCCAAAAGTACTGTTTTGTTTTCTTCTTTAGATAAAGCGAACTCAATTTCATTATTAATGTGGTCATCGCCAAAACTGTAACCACAAACCGCTAACGTATTACTTTGACGAGAATTTAGAGATTTTCTA
>NZ_JAKJSQ010000122.1:0-5713 GCF_050337105.1 Aliivibrio kagoshimensis | reverse complement strand
TACCTATACTTATATCAACAGACAATAAGAAGAACCCCTTTTTATGACCGATAACCGCATAGAGAGTATTATTAAAAGCTTAGCGGATATTAATAATACTAACTTTTTTAATGATATTTGCTTAGCGTTAAGTAAAGCTATTTTTTCCGATTTTGTCTTCATCGCGACCTTGAGCCCAAATCGTGACGTCGCCACTACTATCGCCTTGTGCAAAGGTGATGAGTTATTAGATAACTTCTCTTATGCATTAGAGCAGACCCCTTGTGCTAACGTGCGTGATGAGGACGTGTGTACTCACACTGAAGGCATTCAAGCACTCTATCCTGAAGATGAACTACTGGTTGATATGGGCGTTGAAGGGTATGTCGGCGTACCACTGCGTAATGTTGAAGGAGAAACCATCGCTCTACTGGTCTCTCTATACACCACCCCCATCCAAAACTCTAAAGAGATTGAAACCCTATTTTTGCTTTTCTCTGGGCTTATAGAGAAAGAGTTACATAAAAGAGATTACAGCCAAGAGCTAGAACTCACCAACACCATTATTGAAAACAGCCAAGAAGCGATCATTATTTGTGATGACCAAAGTACTATCATTCATGTTAATCAAGCGTTTTCAGACATCACTGGATTCCGTAAAGATGAGGTACTGGGAAAAAAACCTAACCTGCTGAATTCTGGAGTGCATGATGGTGATTTCTACAAAGAGATGTGGAACACGCTTAATGAAACCAAAACGTGGCAAGGTGAAATATGGAACCGAAGAAAAAACAACCCAAACTCACTCGATTGGGTATCCATCAGTGCCGTATATAACAGCCAACAGAAATTAACCCACTATGTCTCTTTCTTTTCCGACATTACTGAATATGACAAGGCAAAGAATAAAATTGAACGCCAAAAATATTTCGATTCGTTAACCAAGCTAGCTAATAAAACACTGCTAAATGAACGAATGGAAAAAATTGCTCTTAACAACAGCAGTGATAGCCGAACCGCAGTCTATTACATTGATATCGACCTATTTAAAAACATCAATAATACCTATGGCCATAAATTTGGTGACCGATTACTGATCCTCATTGCTAGTCGTTTAAAGAGTATTGTTAAAGGGACAGACACCATAGCGCGTACTGGCGGCGATAAGTTCACCCTGTTAATGCCCAATGTTGTCGATGATAAAGAGGTGGAGAACTTTGCTCTTGAGATTGAACGCCTTTTTGAAAACCCATTCCACATTGATGGTAGAACCACCAGCTGTACTGTCAGTATTGGGATTGCGCTTCATCCCGATGATTCACCTAACCCAGACGGCCTATTCAAAAAAGCGGAACAGGCTATGTACGATGCCAAAGACAACGGCCGCAACCTATTTAGCTTCTTCACCAAAGGCATGGAAGACAACACAAAAAGAATCACTCAGCTGAAGAATGATATTGAACTGGCCATCAAACAGAAAGATTTTGGCGTCGTTTACCAGCCGATTATCTCAGTTACCGATCAGTCGGTGAACAAGTTTGAAGCTCTCGTTAGATGGAACCATAACGGCAAATGGGTATCTCCTGTTGACTTCATTCCGATTGCAGAACGCTTTAATCTCATTAAACCGATTGGTGAAATTGTACTGAAAGAAGCCTGCAAACAACTAAAACGCTTAGAGGATTCGGGATTCAAAAACTTAGTTTTTAATGTAAACCGTTCGATCTATGAGTTTCACCACCATGAAAATAGTGCCGAATTGTGGTTAGAGATAATCAAAAACAGTGGATTACAGCCCCACAACATCTGTTTTGAGTTAACCGAGAGTGTGTTAGCGCCCGAGAACGATCGCAATCTAGTGATGCTTAATGAGCTGCAGATGGCAGGGTGTAACATTGCATTGGATGACTTTGGTACGGGTTACTCATCCATCAGTTACTTACGACGCTTCTCCATTGATGTGTTAAAAATTGATCGAGATTTCATCCGAGACATGCACGTGGTAAAAGATGACAAAACGCTGGTTTCAACCATCATCGCCATGGCGAAATCTCTCGACATTACTGTGGTGGCTGAAGGGGCGGAAATCAAAGAGCAGATCGATCTATTAACCGATTTAGGCTGTGATTTTATTCAAGGCTACTACTTTTCAAAACCTCTCGCTCCAGAGCTTCTGGCTGACTACTTGCGCCATTTTGACTACCACAACCCGAATTAATCAAAGGCGATGCATAATCAACGCATCGCCTCTTCAATACTCGTCTTAACACTTATCTTAAGCGTTGCAGTACGACTTTTTGGTCAAGAATTGCTTGAAAAGGTTGGTACTCAATGCCACTGTCAAAGATATATTCAGTAACTAATGTGGTTGCCATGGCCAGTAACTCTTCCGATTTCCACGGTTTTTCAAAGTAGCTCTCGACTCGAGCGCGGTTAATAGCGGTAATCGTATCTTGATGCGTGGCTTGACCCGTTAATAAAATCTTTTTGGTTTTGTGGTAGCGGCTCTCTTGAGAGATTTCAGTCAAAAACTCCACTCCGGTCTTTTCAGGCATAACATGATCAGAAATAACCAAAGCGATATACTCACCGTCAGCATCTAAATCGTCCATAACCTCTTGCGCTTCAATCGCTGACTCACAATCTTCAACATTGAAAAAAGCGGCTAAAGGGGAGAGATCTTGCAGCACTGCACTCAGCACTTCTCGTTGGTCATCAACACAAATAATATTAATTTTTTCCATCAGTTCCCTCGCTTTCCTGTGTCGGTACAGGCAGTTTTATCCTAAAGATGGTTCTTTCATCATTGCTCATTACTGCAATGCTGCCACCATAACTATTTATAATTCGTTGCACGATTGAGAGCCCAAGCCCTAACCCAAAGGATAACCCCCCTTTTTTGGTGGTAAAATTGGGTTGGAAAATTTTACGTCTCGTGACTTCATCAATTTCAGGGCCATTATTTGCCACCGTCACTTGGATCATATTGCGCACATGACGGGTAGATATTTCAATATTCGGATCAGAGGTACGGCTTAACGCATCACTGGCATTTTTAATAATGTTCACCCAGATCTGCACCAACTCAGTTGAACTGGCCTTCACACTCGGCAGCACCGCTGGGCTAATTTTGACATTAATACCGCGCAAACTGTTGTGCAGCAGCGCCAATGCTTTATTAATACTGTCGTTTACATCTAACCACTCTTCGGTATCAGTATCGGTTCGGCCTAGCTGTTTCACTGATTTCACAATCCCAACTGAGTGTTTAGAGGCAAGACGCATATCATGCAGATCCCTACCAATCTCCCAGTAACGCAGGGCCTGTTCAATGTCATCGAACCATGCACTGTCCACTTCTCCTTGAGGCACCGCTCGAGCCAATTTTCGCGCTGTTTCTCGGTCTAAACGGTAATCGTTAATCAGCTCTTTTGCCCTCGCCCTGACCTCTGAAGAACTCACTTTCTGGCCATACAACAGGCCGTGATCCAGAAATTGACTCGCATCGGGATGACACTCTTCAAGAAGCTCAAATATCACACTCTGCAGCCGTTCCGTTTTGCTGTTAATCACTCCTACCGCATTATTAAGTTCGTGGGCAATCCCCGCAGCCAATTGCCCCAGTGTGGTCATCTGCTCGGCGGTATTTAACTTATTTTGCACCGTTTCTCGTTCAACCGCTTCCATGCTAGCTCGGCGCTGCCTGCGGGCAAGTTCTTTAACGATAACGGGCGTAAACTGCGCAGTTAACGGCCCATATTTTTCAGGCGATACCACAGGTGTTGAGGTATCAATCCAAGCCAGTTCACTTTTTTCTTTAGCGATAACCGTTGTGGAGGCCTCAAGCGTTTCAGCAAAAAAGCTGTGTACACCGATAAAGGTACCTGCAGGGGCACTAAACACCTTGGTATTTTTGTCTTTAGCCGTAGAGGCGAAAAAGCCCTCTAACTCACCAGACTTCACCCAATAGAGGCGATCGTTATAACCCGCCTGCTTTAAAACAACCTCACCAGCAGATACGGTTATTTGACGAAATGGGCTCTCAAAGTAATCTTCAATCAACCGTTGTAGCGTCACTTTTTCCATCACTACTTACCCAATAAAACCGGTGATATTTAATATCCATACCATCACAAAGCTTAATGACACACCGACTACACCAAGGATAATGCCCACTTTAGCCATCTGATTCGTTTGTACATGCCCTGTAGCGTGTGCCAGAGCGTTAGGAGGCGTACTAATAGGTAAAGACATACCCAACGAAGCTGCAAAGGTCACCACAAGAATCAAGGTGACCTCGCCCCCTAATGGGCTTAGTGAGGTCATCGAAGTACCCAGTGCCGCCATGATCGGCATTAACAAGTTTGCTGTTGCGGTATGCGACATGAAATTCGCCATAATTAAACACAGCGCGGCAGCGCCAAGTAGAACAACATATGGCGAAAAGAGGTCAAAAGGAATACTGTGAACCATCAGACGCGCTAAGCCCGTTTTATCAAGCGCCAGACCCAATGCGATCCCCCCCGACACCAACCACAATACATCCCAAGAGATTTTCTTAAGATCTTCTTTATTGATGATGCCCGTTAAAGAGAAAATCGCGACAGGAATCAAAGCAACAGTGTATGAGTTCATGCCATGGCGAGAACCCATCAACCATAAAACAATGGTCGTTACGAAGGTGATATAAACAGTAATCGCTTTGGGGGTTTTAAGAAACTTACCCGTTATTTTAAGCTCTATCTTCTCTTGTTTTGCTGGGAAGAGGTGATTAATCAAAAACCAAGCCGCCGTCATCATCACCACCACAAAAGGCACGCCAAACATCATCCACTCGCCAAACGTAATCAGGTTATCTCCGACTAAATATTTCAGTGCGATGGCGTTAGGTGGGGTTCCGATAGGCGTTCCGATACCACCAATATTTGCAGCCACAGGTATACAGAGTGCAAACGCAATTTTACCTGGATCTTTCGGACCAAATAGTATGATCACTGGGGCCAGAATCGACAACATCATTGCCGTTGTCGCCGTGTTGGACATGAACATTGAAAAGATGCCGGTAATCAGCATCAGACCCAGCATCACATATTTGGGTTGAGTACCAAAAGGCTTCAATAATACCCTAGCTAAGTTAACGTCTAGTCGATATTTGGTTGCCGCCATCGCCAAGAAAAAACCGCCAAGAAACAGCATAATAATTGGGCTGGAGAAGGTCGCCATTATCTCGTTGTATTTCAACAACTCACCAAAATTGCTTTGATCTTCATTCAAACGAAACAGAATGAAGCTTTTATTTGAAAGGATCAGTAACTCTAGAACAATAATTACCACGGAAGTCGCGTAGATAGGAATCGGCTCCATCACCCAACACAATGCCGCCAATAGAAATATCGCAATCACTCGTTGTTGTATGATCGTTAATCCTTCAAAAGGGAAAAAACTGGTTGGTAGGGCTAAAACGATCAGAGGGATAAGAATGGGAATGATGTACTTCAAGTATTGGCGCATAGAGTGTTACTTCCTTATTAAACAAACTAGGTCTTTTTCCATATCAACAGGCCGTTCATACAGTGCAAGAATTATCCATTAAACAGGAAGTTGCAACCTAGCGTCAGATCAAAATTTGGACAAACGGTAAGCAGATATGAAAATATTTTTCATTACGAGGATTTTCATTTTAATTGTGTGGACATTTCTAACATAAAGCAGGTTATCCGAGAAGATTAAAAAA